>JAKLLM010000073.1:0-9714 GCA_023150125.1 Zoogloea sp. | reverse complement strand
GACATGCCGAAATGCCGCATGATGTCCTGGGTCAACAGGAAGCCGCCGAAGGCCTGCTCCCGCGCATAGACCTGCACGCCGTTGCGCAGCACCGAGACGTTCATGACATTGGCCCCCGCATCGACGAGGGCGATGATCTTGTCCTCACCCTGGTCGGGCAGCTGGGCCTGGACGAGTTCGAAGGCCGACAGCGCGGCGTAGGACTCGACATCCATCACCAGCGCCTTCAGCCCGGCGGCTTCGGCGGCGGCGACCCGGTCTTCGACTTTTTCCTTGCGCGAGGCGGCGATCAGCACTTCGTCTTCTTCGGCACCGGAAGCGGCCGGGCCGATCACCTGGAAGTCGAGATTGACCTCGTCGAGGGCGAACGGGATGTACTGGTTGGCCTCGGACTCGACCTGCACCTCGAGCTCCTGGTCGCGCAGGCCGGCGGGCAGGATGATCCGCTTGGTGATCACCGCCGAGGCGGGCAGGGCCAGCGCGACGAACTTGGTGTTGGTGCCGAGCCGGCGCCAGGCACGGCGGATCGCTTCGGAAACGGCCTCGAGGTTGGCGATGTTGCCGTCGGACACCGCCTCCCGGGGCAGCGCCTCGATCGCGTAGCGTTCGACCCGGTACCCCCCTCCGGAAACGGCGGACAACTCGACCATCTTGACCGACGACGACGAGATGTCGACACCGATCAAGGGCCGCGCCCTGGGGCTGAGAAAGGATAGGTCGATCACAAAAAGTCCTGAAAATTCTTTACGTTAGGCGCACTTACAACAATCTACATGAGATCCTAACAACAACAATGACAGGTGTAAAGCAAGGCCCTGTAAATCATGGGGGCGGCATTACGGGCGGCAAACCGGGGCTCCTCGTATAATGCACGGACTTTTTTGCCCCCTGCCCTCCTTCCATGCGCTGGCTCCTCTACCCCTTCGTTGCCATCCTCGGCCTCATCACGATCGGCGTCGCGATCGTCGCGCTCGCCGTCGCCTTTGCCTGGCCGACGCTGCCTTCGCTGGAAGCCCTGACCGACTACCACCCCAAGATCCCGCTCCGCGTCTACACCGCCGACGGCGCCCTGATCGGCGAATACGGCGAGGAGCGACGCGCCTTCATCCGCATCCAGGACGTCCCGCCGGTCCTCAAGCAGGCGATCCTTGCCGCCGAGGACGACCGCTTCTACCAGCACTCAGGCGTCGACTTCCTGGGCATCCTGCGGGCCGCTGGCGCCAACCTCGCGACCGGCGGAAAACGCCAGGGCGCCTCGACGATCACCATGCAGGTGGCACGCAACTTTTTCCTCACCCGAGAGAAGACCATTTCTCGCAAGCTTTACGAAATACTCCTCGCCTTCAAGATTGAGCAAAATCTCACGAAAGACCAGATTCTCGAGGTCTACATCAACCAGATTTTCCTCGGTCGGCGTGCCTACGGCTTCGCGGTGGCCTCGCATACCTATTTTGGGAAACCCATCCGCGACCTGAACATCCCGGAGGCGGCCATGCTCGCCGGCCTGCCCAAGGCCCCGTCGACCTACAACCCGGTCGTCAACCCGAAGCGCGCCGCAGTGCGCCAGCAGTACGTGCTGCGGCGGATGCTCGAACTCGACTTCATCAGCGAGGCCGAGCACCGCCAGGCGCTCGACACGCCGCTGAAGGTCGTCACCAGCAGCAGCGACTTCGGCGGCAGCGCCGACTACGTGGCCGAGATGGCCCGCCAGATCGCCTACGAACAGTTCCAGGAAGAGGCCTACACCCGCGGCATCAAGGTCATCACCACGATCAACAAGGCCGAGCAGGAAGCCGCCTACCGGGCCCTGCGCCGCGGCATCATGGACTACGACCGTCGCCACGGCTACCGCGGCGCCGAAGCCTACGTCGACCCGGCCCGCATGAAGGCCGAGGGCGAGGCAATGGACGAGATCCTCGCCGAAACCCCCGACTACGACGACATGCTGGCCGCGATCGTCACCGAAGTGCGCGGCGGCGCAGTCACCGTCTACCGCTACGGCGAGACGATCCGCATCAGCGGCGAGGGCCTGCGCTTCGCCGACCGCATGGTGGGCGACAAGGGCCCGCCCAACAAGCGCATCCGCGCCGGCGCCATCGTGCGCATCACCCGCAACGACAACGGCCGCTGGGAGATCACCCAGCTCCCCGAGGTCGAGGGCGCCCTCGCCTCCGCCGACCCGCGCACCGGCGCGATCCGCGCGCTGGCCGGCGGCTTCGACTTCTCGCGCAACAAGTTCAACCACGTCACCCAGGCGTGGCGCCAGCCGGGCTCCAGCTTCAAGCCCTTCATCTACTCGGCCGCCTTCGAGAAGGGCTACGGGCCCAACAGCGTGGTGGACGACTCCCCGCTGTCCTTCTCGTCCGGCGAGACCGGCAGCCAGGCCTGGGAACCCAAGAACTACGACGGCCGCTACGACGGCCCGATCTCGCTGCGCACGGCGCTGGCCCGCTCCAAGAACATGGTCTCGATCCGCCTGCTCAAGTCGGTGGGCCCGCGCTATGCCCAGGACTACGTCACCAAGTTCGGCTTCGACGCCGAGCGCCACCCGGCCTACCTCACGATGGCCCTCGGCGCCGGTTCGGTGACGCCCTGGCAGATGATGCGCGGCTACGCGGTGTTCGCCAACGGTGGCTACCGCATCGAGCCCTACCTGGTGCAGGAGATCCGCGACGATGCCGGCAACCTGCTGGCCCGCGTCGACCCGCCGGTGGCCGGCGAGACCGCCGAGCGGGCGATCGACGAGCGCAACGCCTACCTGATGGATTCGATCATGAAGGACGTGGTCCGCCGCGGCACCGCCACCAAGGCCATGGTGCTCAAGCGCAATGACCTGGCCGGCAAGACCGGCACCACCAACGACTACCTCGACGCCTGGTTCTGCGGCTACCAGCCGACCCTCGTCACGGTGGCCTGGATCGGCTTCGACAAGCCGCGCAACCTGGGCAGCGGCGAGACCGGCGGCCACGCCGCCCTGCCGATGTGGATCAACTATATGCGCAAGGCCCTCGACGGCGTGCCCGAGAGCTTCCCGAAGGCACCGGAAGGCCTGATCCGCGTCCAGCCGGCCGGCAGCAACACCGAAGAGATGATCTACAAGGAGAATCTCCCCGAAGTACCGGTGGCCGCCCCCGCAGAGGCCACCCCGAGCACGCCGGCGGACGAAGCCCCCGCTGCCGCGCCGCCTGCGGCAACCCCTCCGGCAGCACCGGGCCTGCCGCCCTCGACCGGCTGAGGGCCGAGCCGGTCAGCCCTTCAGGCTGACCGGCTCGCCGGCCTGTTCCGACATGCAGCGGGACAGCACCACGTAAAAATCTTCCCCATCCCGGGTGCCCAGCCAGCGGCCCTCGACGGGGCGGAAATGAAAGCCGCCCGACTTGGCCGCCAGCCAGATCTCCCGGGCCGCCGTGTGGCGATTGACGATGATCTTGCTGCCGTTGTCGAACTCCAGCTCCAGCACGCCACCGGGCTTCACCTCGTAATCGAAGTCGGCCCCGCAGGCGTCGAGCAAGCCTTCGAGGCGCTCCAGTTCGGCATCCGCCAGTGCGTTGAACCCTGCTTCATCCATCGCCCACTCCCTTCCTTCTGTTAACATTCACGTTTTTGCGTGGAAATCATGCGAACCATCGCCACTGCCGCCGCGGCCTGCGGCCTGATCGTGCTGGGCGGCTGCGGCATCAAGGGGCCGCTGCAGTTCCCGCAGGTTCCCAAGCCCGTCGCCCGCCCGGCCGCCAAGCCAGCCGCCAGCGCACCGGCGCCCGCACAAGCCCCGGCCGCCGATCATAACAAACCCGCCCCCCAGGACTCTGCCCAATGACGACCGCCCTGCCCGTGCCGACCCTCGCCGCCGGCCCCGCCGGACTGACCCTCGAAGGGGTCGCCCTCGCCGACATCGCCGCCCGCTTCGGCACCCCCACCTATGTGTATTCCCGCGCCGCGCTCACCGGCGCCTACGAGGCCTACCAGAAGGCCCTGGGGATGCGCAAGGCGCTGGTCTGCTACGCGGTCAAGGCCAACTCCAGCCTGGGCATCCTGTCGGTGTTCGCCAAGCTCGGCGCCGGCTTCGACATCGTCTCCGGCGGCGAGCTGGCGCGCGTGCTGGCGGCCGGCGGCGACCCGGGCAAGGTGATCTTCTCGGGCGTCGGCAAGAGCGTTTCCGAGATGCGCTTCGCCCTCGAGACCGGCATCGGCTGCTTCAACGTCGAATCCGCCGCCGAGCTCGACCGCCTCAACGACGTGGCCACCGCCCTCGGCAAGCGTGCGCCGATCGCCTTCCGCGTGAACCCCGACGTCAACCCCAACACCCACCCCTACATCTCCACCGGCCTGCGCGGCAACAAGTTCGGCGTCGCCTTCACCGAGGCCCTCGACCTCTACCGCAAGGCCGCACGGATGCCCAACATCGAGATCTCGGGCATCGACTGCCACATCGGCTCCCAGCTCCTCGACCCGGCCCCGATGGCCGAAGCGGCCGGCAAGATCCTCGGCCTGGTGGACCAGCTCGCCCGCGAAGGCATCCACCTCGACCACATCGACCTCGGCGGCGGCCTCGGCATCCGCTACCGCGACGAGGAGCCGCCCACCGCCACCGACTACCTCAAGCCGCTGCTCGACTGCTTCGCCGGCCGCAGCGAGGCCCTGTGCTTCGAGCCGGGCCGCTCTCTGGTGGGCAACGCCGGCCTGCTACTGACGCGCATCGAATACCTCAAGCCCGGCGTCGAGAAGAACTTCGCGATCATCGACGCGGCGATGAACGACCTCGCCCGCCCGGCCCTCTACGACGCGTACCACGAGATCGTCGCCGTCGCCCCGCGCGAGCTGCCCGCCACCCGCTACGAGGTGGTCGGCCCGATCTGCGAGAGCGGCGACTTCCTCGGCCACGACCGCGACCTCTCCGTCGCACCGGGCGACCTGTTGGCGATCCTGTCGGCCGGCGCCTACGGCATGACGATGAGCTCCAACTACAACACCCGCCCGCGCGCCGCCGAGGTGCTGGTGGATGGCGACACGGTGCATGTCATCCGCGACCGCGAGACCCTCGAGCACCTCCTGAAGGGCGAACGCCCGCTCCCGTAAAGCCCGCCGCAACCTGCCCGAAGGCCCCGACCATGCGTCTCGCCCCCTGCGTCACCCTGTTCCTCGCCATCGGGCTCGGCGCCTGCGGCAGCAAGCCCGAGCCGGCCGCCAGCAAGCCGGCCGGGCCGCCCGCCACGCTGATCACCACCACCACCGCGGCGAGCATCGCCCTCGACGTCACCGAAGACAGCCTCGGCAGCCTCGAAGCCCTGATCGACCCGAAGATCGGCGCCGAAGTCGCCGGGCGCGTCACCGCGGTGCACGCCAAGACCGGCGACCAGGTGAAGAAGGGCCAGCTGCTGGCCGAGATCGACCCCACCGACTTCCACACCCAGGGCCAGGCCGACGCCGCCGAGATCGCCCGCCTGGAAGCCCTGGTGGCCCAGGCCGAGCGCTTCGCCGAGCGCCAGCAGCAGCTCGTCGCCCAGGGCTTCATCTCCCGGAACGGCGCCGACGACGCCCTCGCCCAGCGCGACGCGGCCCGCGCCCAGCTCGCCAACGCCCGCGCCCGCAGCAGCGCCACCCGCAACAACCTGGGCCGCAGCAAGGTCACGGCGCCCACCGAGGGCGTCATCGAAGTCCAGATCGTCGCCGCCGGCGACTACGTGAAGGTCGGCGACCCGCTCTACCGGCTGATCTCCAACCGCATCCTCAAGGCCCACCTGCCCTACCCCGAGAGCGCCGCCGCGCGCATCCGCCCGGGCCAGCCGGTGCGCCTCACCAGCGCGCAGGAGCCCGGCCGGGTGATCGAAGGCACCGTCGAGCAGGTCAAGCCCACCGTCAGCGAGACCAGCCGCGCCCTCGACGTGCAGGTGCGCCTCGCCAACGACGGCAGCCTGCGGGCCGGCGGCACCGTGAACGGCGCCATCGTCACCGGCCGCAAACCCGCCGCGGTGGTGGTGCCCGAACAGAGCGTGGTGCTGCGCCCGGCCGGCAAGGTGGTGTATGTGATCGCCGACGGCAAGGCCCGCCAGCGCATCGTCGAGCCCGGCGTCAAGCAGGGCGGGCGCATCGAGATCGTCAAGGGCCTCGCCGCCGGTGAGATCGTCGCCGAAGACGGCGCCGGCTTCCTCAGCGACGGCGCCGCCGTCACCGTCAAGGCCGCCCCCGCCGCCCCCCCGGCCGCCGCCAAGCCATGACCCTGCCCGAGCTCTCCGTCAAACGCCACGTGCTGGCGTGGATGATGAGCGCCGTGCTGGTGCTGGTGGGCATCATCGGCTACCAGCGGGTCGGCCTCGACCGCTACCCCTTCATCGAATTCCCGGTGATCTCGATCACCACCACGCTGAAGGGCGCCAACCCGGACATCGTCGACTCCAGCATCACCAACGTCATCGAATCGGCGGTGAACAGCGTGCCGGGCATCGAGCACGTGCAGTCCACCTCGTCGCCGGGGGTGTCGACGGTCAACATCACCTTCGCCCTCGAAAAGAAGGTGGACGTGGCCTTCAACGAGGTCCAGTCCAAGGTCAACCAGGTGCTGCGCCGGCTGCCCAAGGATGTCGACCCGCCGGTGGTGGCCAAGGTCGAGACCAACGCCCAGCCCATCATGTGGCTGGCGCTGCAGGGCGACCGCACCCAGCAGCAGCTCAACCAGTACGCCCTCAACGTCCTCAAGAAGCGCCTCGAGACCATCGACGGCGTCGGCGAGGTGCGCCTGGGCGGGCGGCGCGACCGCACGATCCGGGTCGACCTGCAGCCCGACCGCATGGCGGCCCACAAGATCACCGCCCAGGACATCAGCGAAGCCTTCGCCCGCGAGCACGTGCAGCTGGCCGGCGGTTTCGTGGTCGGCAGCACCACCGAGAGCCTGGTCAAGCTCGACCTCGAGTTCCACCAGGTCGAACAGCTCCGCGAACTCATCGTAGCCTGGCGCGACAAGGCCCCGGTGCGCCTGGGCGACGTGGCGCAGATCGACGACGGCCTCGCCGACAAGCGCCAGCTGGCCCGCTTCAACGGCCAGACCACCATCGGCCTGGGCATGGTCAAGATCGCCAACGCCAACACCGTGGCGATCACCGAACGCATCCAGGAGCGCGTCGACAAGGAGCTGCGCCCCGCCCTGCCGCCGGGCATGACCCTGTCGGTGGTCTCCAACGACGCGGTGTTCATCATCGAGATCGTCGATTCGCTCAAGGAGCACCTCATCGAGGGCACCCTGCTGGCGGCGCTGGTGGTGTGGGTCTTCCTGCGCTCGGTGCGCTCCACGTTGATCATCTCGCTGGCCATCCCGGTGTCGCTGATGGGCGCAATCGCGGTGATCTACTTCGCCGGCTTCACCCTCAACTCGCTCACCATGCTGGGCCTGCTGCTGCTCATCGGGGTGGTGGTGGACGACGCCATCGTGGTGCTCGAGAACATCTTCCGCCACCGCGAGACCCTCGACCCCGACCCGGTCTCGGCAGCCATCAACGGCAGCAACGAGGTGGTCTTCGCGGTGATGGCGGCCACCCTGTCGCTGGTCTGCATCTTCGCGCCGGTGGCCTTCATCTCGGGGATCATCGGGCAGTTCTTCCGCAGCTTCGCGCTGGTGGTCACCTTCGGGGTGCTGGTGTCGCTGTTCGTCTCGCTCACCCTCACCCCCATGCTGTGCTCGCGCTACCTCAAGGTGGAGAAGCAGCACGGCCCCATCTACCGCGCCTTCGACCGCTTCTTCGCCTGCCTCGACGCCCTCTACGTGCGCCTGCTGGAGGGCGCCCTCACCCACCGCCTGTGGGTGGTGCTGGCTACCGTGGGGGTGGTTGCCTCGAGCGGCTTCTTCTTCGCCAACACCGGCAAGGCCTTTCCGAGTTCTCGCTGATCGGCCTCGGCGCCGCCGGGCAGGTGAACCAGGGCACGGTGGTGGTGCGCATGGTGCCGCGCGGCGAACGCACGCTGAAGCAGCAGGACGTGATCCCGATGCTGCGCCAGGAGTTCGCCCAGATCGCCGGCGCCCGCGCCTTCGCCGCGCCCTACCCGATGGTCCAGGGCGCCCGCGGCGAGCCACTGCAGTTCGTGCTCACCGGCCCCAACCTCAACGAGCTCGGCCAGCACGCCCAGGCCCTGCAGCGCAAGCTGGCCGCCCTGCCCCAGCTCGGCCGCATCGACACCGACCTGCAGCTCGACCTGCCCCAGCTCGTCTTCAGCCCCGACCGCCTGCGCATCGCCGACGCCGGCCTCACCACCCAGGACGTGGCCCTCGCCATCAACATGCTCACCGGCGGGGTCGACATCGCCAAGTTCAACGACGAGCCGGGCGACGGACAGCGCTACGACGTCCGCGTGAAGGCCGTCGAGGGCAGCTTCACCCAGCCGGCCGATCTTTCCAAGATCTACCTGCGCAACAAGGCCGGCGAGATGGTGCGCCTCGACAGCGTGGCCAGCTTCCGCGAGACCCTCGGCCCGGCGGTGGTCGGGCGCTTCGACCTGCAGTACGCCACCACCTTCTTCGCCACCCCCACCCTGCCGCTTGCCGAAGCCGTCGAGCTGGTCAAGGCCACCGCCGCCGAGATGCTGCCCACCGGCTACCAGGTGCGCATGATCGGCCAGGCCGAGGAGTTCGGCAAAACCCAGAAGTACATGAGCTTCACCTTCCTGCTGGCCATGACCCTGCTCTACATGGTGCTGGCCAGCCAGTTCAACAGCTTCCTGCAGCCCGCCATCGTGATGCTGGCCCAGCCGCTGGCCATCGTCGGCGGCGTGGCGGCCCTGTGGGCCAGCGGGCAGACCCTCAACATCTACTCGATGATCGGGCTGGTGCTGTTGATCGGCCTGGTGGCCAAGAACTCCATCCTGCTGGTCGACCTCACCAACCAGCGCCGCGGCGAAGGCCTCAAGGTGGACGCCGCCCTGCGCGACGCCTGCCCCACCCGCATGCGCCCGGTGCTGATGACCTCGATGACCGTCATCCTGGCCCTCGCCCCGGCGGCGCTGGGCTTCGGCGCCGGCAGCGAGACCAACCAGCCGCTGGCCGTGGCGGTGGTCGGCGGCATGATCAGCTCGACGCTGCTGACCCTGGTGGTGGTGCCGGCGGTGTATTCGCTGCTGGAAGGCTGGCGCGAGAAGCGGCGCGGCTGAGGCCGCGGCGAGCTTGCGGGGGTGGCACGCCCCCGCCTCCGGGGCCAGTCGCCTCCCGGCCCCCCGACGATGGGTCTGCGCCAGCCAAGGAAGGGTGCGGAACACCCAACGGAGGGTCTGCGTGAGCCATAGATGCCCCAGCGTGGGGCACGCTTGGGTCGCGGCGAGGCAATGGAGGGGGTCGGATACCCAGAGGCGAGGGGCTACGTGACCCAACGGAGGGTCGGCGGGAGCCATCGATGCCCCATCATGGGGCACGCTTGGGTCGCGGCGAGGCAACGGAGGGTGTCGAGATACCCAGACGAGGGGCTACGTGACCCAACGGAGGGTCGGCGGGAGCCATCGATGCATCAGGAAGCAGGGTAGGTCGGGTCAGCGCAGCGTGACCCGACATCCGCGGGGCAAATCCGAGCGAGGCTGAGCGAATCTTTTGCGGTCAGGAGAGCCTGTCAGAATTTTTGTGTTTGAGGCATAACGTAATCCCCGAAAGGAAGAGTTATGCCAAGGAAGAAACAGAAATTCCCGCTGCCCCCTGTCGCCGAGCTGCCGGCGGGCGCGCAGCAGTGGCTCGACCAGGTGGTG
>JAKLLM010000072.1 GCA_023150125.1 Zoogloea sp. | reverse complement strand
GGGCCCGCCCGCCCGGCACCTGGAGTGCCAGGGCCAGCAGCGCGCGCCGCCGGGACGCGTCGAAGGTGCGACGGGTGCTCATGGCCGCTCAGCGGACGCCGTCGCCGGCCAGCGCGTCGGGCGAGAAGTAGCTGTCCGGGCGACGCGGCGTGACCGCCACCTGGGACGACTTGCTGTTCACCAGCACGCCCATGAAGGCATTGTTGGCCTGCAGGTCGTTGAAGCCGAAGGAGCCGATCGCCACGCCGGGCAGGTCGGGCGCCACGAAGACCTGGGTCCAGAGGGTCTTCCAGAGCTGGCCGTTGGCGTCCCAGCGGTCGCCCAGCACGCAGATCCAGGTGTCCTCGTCGCAGTAGTAGCGGCTCCTGGCGGCCTGGTGGCGCTGGCCCTTCTTGAGGCTGGCCTCGACGACCCACACGCGGTGGTTCTCCCAGCGCATGTGGTCGGGGTTGTAGTGGTGCCTGGTGATGACCTCGGCGTCGGTCTTGGGCTGCATGAACTTGTTGTTGTTATAGGGGATCAGCATCTCCTTCTTGCCGACGATCTTCCAGTCGAAGCGGTCGAGGCGGCCGGTCCAGGTGTCGATCTCGTCGAAGCTCATCACGCCGGAGGCGGCGGGCGTCGGGGTGTCGCAGCAGGCGTTGGGCAGCTTGCGCACGCGGCGCTGGCCGATCATGTAGACCCAGGTGCCGAGCTTGCTGAAGTCGATGGTCTCGCGGGCCAGCAGGGCTTCACCCACCTTGATCGGGGGCCCGATGTTGGTGATGCGCACCAGCCAGTAGGAGCGGTCGGTCTTCTCGAACTGCTCGGCGTTCTGCTCCTTGTAGTAGTAGGGGAATTGCTGGTCGTTCTCGGTATCGGAGACCAGCGTGGCCTTGCCGTCCGCGGAGATCACGTACCAGTTGCCCAGGTAGCGCAGCGACTCGCCGTTCCAGCGCAGGATGTGGTTCCACATCACCTCTTCGCCGCTCTTCGGGATCGGGAACGGGATGCCGCCGTGGATGCCGACCGGCACGCCGTTCTCGAACCTGGCATTGGTGGCGTTCTTGAGGGTGTTGTCATACACCCACTGGGGCGCCGCGGCGGTGCGGTGGGTCTTGTAGACGTCGATGCGGTAGGTGTCGGGGTACTTCTTGAACAGGGCCTTGACGCCGTCGCTGAGCTTGTCGGCGTACTGGTCCATGTTCTTGGCGGTAATGGAGTACAGCGGCTTTTCGTCCTTGAACGGGTCGCCGCGGCGGCCGCCCGGCTTGTCGCCCGGGATGGCCTTGGTGTAGCCGCCCGACCAGGCGGGGATGGAGCCGTCCTTGCTGGCGGCCTTCTCGGCGCCGAAGGGGGTGAGCTCGCCCTTCAGCTTGTTGGCGTCGGCGGCGCTCACCTGGGCCAGGGCCGGCAGGGCCGCGGCCAGGGAGGTAGCGAAGAGTGTGCCGAGCAGCGTCTTTCTGTTCATGATCGTTGTCTCCGTTGTCGTCGTTTTTAGAAGGTGCGGCGGACGGTCAGGGTGATGAAGTCGCGGTCCTTGTAGGACTGGCCGTAGTTGTAGAGCGGCACTTCACCCGGGGCTTGCGGGGTGGTGAGCAGGGTCTTCGCGGCGCCGTAGAAGTGGGTGTAGGAGAGGTTCAGGAACCACGCCGACTGGTACACGCCGGCCAGGCCGATGGTCATGTCACCGCCGTTCTCGGGGGGCAGGTAGCCGGGGCCGAGGGCCAGCGAACGCGAGCCGCGGGGCGAATAGCCGAGGCCGACCGGCACCGACAGGTCGAGGCCCGACACCACCTGGCGGTAGGTGGGGGTGAACACCATGCGCAGGCCGTAGGCGTCGCGGGTGCCGTTGGGGTCGAGGGCCGCCGGGCCGAAGGGGTTGGAGCAGTTCTCCTTGCAGCTGAGCATGCGGTTCCAGGCCACCTCGCCGACGAAGGTCGCCTCGCGCCACAGGGCGCCCGGCTCCAGCGCCCAGATCACCGAGGCGTTGACGTGGGCCGTCTTGCCGGTGGCGTAGGCCGGCCGGCCGGAATTGTTGGCGTTGCCGAAATCGGAGGCGCCGCCGGAGGACGACAGGGCCTGGTTCTGGCGCAGGGAGGCTTCGACGGCCACGTTGGCCTCGCCGAAGGTGCGGCTGGCGCTCAGGCCGTAGGCGGTGGTGCCCTCGTGGAAGGCCTGGTAGAAGCCGATGGG
Organism: Zoogloea sp.; assembly: GCA_023150125.1. Classification (GTDB taxonomy): domain Bacteria; phylum Pseudomonadota; class Gammaproteobacteria; order Burkholderiales; family Rhodocyclaceae; genus Zoogloea. The sequence goes on along the minus strand of JAKLLM010000072.1, from coordinate 10,319 downwards.
CTGGAAGTTCTGGCCCAGCCGGGTGACGATCTGCGGGCTCTTGTCGTGGAAGCGCAGCACGTAGGCGCCGAAGTCGGTGTCGAAGGCGTTCCAGCGCAGCTGCAGGCCGCCCTGCCCCGAATTCTTCGCGCGCATGTCACCCAGGCTGGGGACGGACTGGCCCGGGCCGACCCACATGTTCTCGGCGCCCTGGCCGAAGATGTCGCCCTGGGAGAAGTAGCTGCCCACCGGCGGGAAGTTGTTGCGGGTCCACTGGAACTGGTAGTAGGCGCCCACCGAGACATTGGGGTTGATCTGGATCTGGCCCGACACCTGGGGCACCGGCAGCACGAACTCCTTGGCCTGGGCGGTGGGGTCGGTGAGCAGGCGGCCGATGTCGAAGGGGCTCTGGGCGCCGGCGATGGCGTTGCTCGCGAAGAACAGCGACTCGCCCCACACCTGGGCATGGCGGCCGAAGCGCACGGTGGCGGGCATGTCGGCCACCGCGAACTTGCCCATCACGAAGGCGTCGCGGATCTGGAAGTCGTCCCCCTGCATGCGCCGGGTGGTACGGTTGAAGGTGTTGTGCTCGCCGAACGGGCGGTTGGGCACGGCGCCGCCGGCAAAGCCGGGGTTGTCGTTGTTGCCGCTGTAGATCGGGTCGTACCAGCCCTGGCCGGAGACGCGCAGGCCGAAGCCGCTGCGGCTCACCACGTCGAGCTCGGAGAGCAGCTCCATGCGGCTGGCGACGATGCCCCGGTTGAAGTTGCGGTCGCCGTCGTCGTTGTTGGGCTGGCCGAGCAGGGCCGAATCCTGCCCGGTGGTGCGGTAGGCCAGGCGGTAACGCAGGGTGTTGTCCCAGGTCACCTTGACGTCGCTGCCCGGCTCGGAAAGCTCGACGGCGCTGGCAGCCGGCACCCCCGCCACCATGCCTGCCAGCGCTAGAGCGGTGTAGGCCACGCTCCGGCGCGCATCAAAACGCTTTTGTCTCATCATTTGTCTCCTCGTTATTTGGTATGGCTTGCCCACCTCCCCGTGGCGGGGAGCCCGGGCCGGCCGCCTTCTTGTTCCGGGCGGCCTGGCCTCGGATGGCCGGGTCTTCGACTACGGCGCCACGCTCAGTCGCGCTCCGGCGCCGACTCGCCGACGAGCTTCCGAACCTGGCTGACGACCACGAAACCGCCCATCGCCCAGGCCGCCATGCCCAGCAGCCGGGCGAAGGCGGCGGTGGTCTTCCAGAAATCGGGGCCGAGATCGTGGAACATCACGCGGCTCCCAGCCCGTCCCAGCACATGTATTTGATCTCCAGGTACTCATCGATGCCGTAGTGGGAGCCTTCGCGGCCGAGGCCGCTCTGCTTGACGCCGCCAAACGGCGCGACTTCGGTGGAGATCAGGCCGGTGTTGATGCCGACCATGCCCGACTCGAGGGCCTCGGCGGTGCGCCAGACGCGGGCGGCGTCGCGGCTGAACAGATAGGAGGCCAGGCCGAACTCGCTGTCGTTGGCCATCTCGATGGCCTCGGCGTCGGTCTGGAAGCGCACCAGGGGCATCAGCGGGCCGAAGGTTTCCTCGCGGGCGATGGTCATCTCGCGGGTCACGCCGGCGACCACGGTCGGCTCGAAGAAGGCGCCGCCGAGGGCGTGGCGCCGGCCACCGGCAAGCACCGTGGCGCCGCCGGCGACGGCGTCGGCGAGGTGCGCCTCGACCTTGGCGACGGCGGCCACGTCGATCATCGGGCCGATCTGCACGCCCTCGTCGAGGCCGTTGCCGACCTTGAGCGCCCGGGTGCGCTCGGCGAGGCGCGCGGCCAACGCATCGTAGATGCCGTCCTGCACCAGCACGCGGTTGGCGGCGATGCACGACTGTCCGGTGTTGCGGTATTTGGCGTTCATCACGCCGTCCACCGCCAGGTCGAGGTCGGCGTCGTCGAAGACGATCAGCGGCGCGTTGCCGCCGAGCTCCATGGAGCACTTCTTGATGGTTTCGGCGGACTGGCGCAGCAGCACCCGGCCGACTTCGGTGGAGCCGGTGAAGGTGACCTTGCGGACCAGCCGGTGCGAGGTGAGCAGGCCGCCGATGATGCGGGTGTCGTTGCCGCTGATCACGTTGAAGACGCCCCGCGGAATGCCGGCGCGGATCGCCAGCTCGCCCAGCGCGAAGGCCGTCATCGGGGTCTGGCTGGCCGGCTTGACGACCACCGTGCAGCCGGCAGCCAGGGCCGGCGCGGCCTTGCGGGTGATCATCGCGGCCGGGAAGTTCCACGGGGTGATCGCCGCGCACACGCCCACCGGCTGCTTGAGGGCAACGATGCGCTGGGTGGTCTTGGGGGCCGGGATCACGTCACCGCGGACGCGCTTGGCCTCCTCGGCGAACCACTGCACGAAGGACGAGGCGTAGTCCATCTCGCCACGGGCCTCGGTGAGGGGCTTGCCCTCTTCGAGCGTGATGATGCGGGCCAGGTCTTCCTTGTGCTCGACCATCAGCTGGTACCAGCGGTTGATCAGCTCGGCGCGGTGCTTGGCGGTGGTCTCGCGCCAGCTGCGGAAGGCGGCGTCGGCCGACTCGATGGCGCGGGTGGTCTCGGCTTCCTGGCAGCGCGGCAGGCGGGCCAGCAGCGCGCCGGTGGCCGGGTTGAGAAGCTCGTAGCTGCCGTGGGGGGTTTCGGTGACCCATTCGCCGTCGATCAGCGCGGCCGGGCGCCACAGGCCCTTGTCGTTGAGGATGTCCATGGCGGCCTCAGCAGGGGAAGCGACCGACCAGGAACTGGCTGTCGTCGTCGGTGGTGCATTCGAACTTCGACGCCATCAGGCCCTGGCGCAGGGTCTTCATCATGCGGTCGGGGATGCGGGCGACCGGGGCGCGCAGCGGGCCGCCGTTGAAGCCGGCGAGCCAGTCCATGTATTTCCAGTGGGCGCGGTTGATGTAGTTGGAGCCGGGCATGTAGGCGCCGGTGGCGGCCCCGACGGCGGCGCGGGCCGGAGCGGCCTGCCAGTAGAGCTGCATCGCCTCTTCCCAGCGGCCGTTCTTGGCCAGCGCGAAGGCCTTCGGGAAGTAGCCGCTCATCCACTGGGTGTAGCTGGTGCCCGAGAACTGGACATCCATGAATTTCATCAGCGGGATGATGTCGCTCTCGATCGGACAGCTGATGATGGTTTCCTGGCCGAAGCGGTGGTAGGTCTCGATCAGCCCGCCGATGTGCGGGAAGCCTTGCTCGGCCTTGATGGCGACGACGTTGGGGCAGTCGTCGAGCAGGCGGCGGATCAGCGCCGGCGACATGCCCTGCGGGTGCACCCGCTCGAAGCCCCACAGGGGGATCGGGAAGAGCATCACGCCCAGCTCGGTGGCGTCGCAGAAGGCCTTGGTGTAGTCGTAGATCTCCTGCTCGGAGGTCGGCCAGAAGTTGGACGGGTAGGACAGCAGCACGAGGTCGGCGCCGGCCTTCTCGGCCAGCTTCACGGCCTCGATGTTCGAGGCCAGGGTGCCGAAGCCGGCGTGGAAGAACAGGCCCAGTTTGTCGCCGGTGGTGTCCTTGGCCCAGGCGGTGAATTGGGCGTTCTCCTCGGGGGTGATCGCCACCTCGGTGCAGAGCAGGGTGTACTTGAAGCCGAGCTCGGAGACCTTCCGGATGTCGTGGCGGATGCCCTGCTCGTTGAGGCGCTTGAGGTCGGCGCTGTAGCTGGGGATGGTGACGCCGGAGCAGCCGACGAGGTTCTCGTTGGCCCAGGCGCGGGCGTCTTTCTTCTGGTAGTTGGCCATGCTTGTGTCTCTCTCCGGTGGATGGGGTGGCGTTCTTAGCGGGTGATGGTCACGACGCCGGCCGGCATCGCCACGTAGCGCTGGGTGGCCAGGGCGGCGCGGAGCAGCATCTCGGCGGTGACGACGTCCTGCAGAGCGGTGCCGACCGACTTGTAGAAGACGATGTCGTCGGGGCTGCGGCGGCCCGGCACGCGCCCGCCCACCACGTCGGCGAGCTCGACGGTCTTGGCCGCCACATCGACGCCTTCCTTGATGGCGACGATGGCGTCGCCGGTGTCGTGGACGATCTCCTCGGCCATGTCGGCGACGATCAGCGTGGCGCGGCGCATGGCTTCGACGTCCACCTCGCGCTGCTCGGGGAGGGTCGAGCCGACCGACACGACGACCATCCCGGGCGCCAGCCATTCGCCGAGGAAGACCGGGGATTCGTCGCGGCTGCGGGCGGCGCACAGCACCACGTCGGCGTGGGCGACGGCCTCGGCGGGGGAGCCGACGGCCGCGATGTCGAAGCCGTGGGAGGCGCGGAAGTCGTCGGCGTAGCGCTGGCGGTTGTCGGGCGAGGGGCTGAAGACGCGAACCGCCGCGATCTCGCGCACGGCGGAGAGCGCCAGCAGGGTGTTGCGGGCGAGGGCGCTGGAGCCGATCACGCCGACCCGCAGCGGGCCGGCCTTGGCCAGCGCATTGACGGCCACCACGGCGGTGGCGGCGGTGCGGATGTCGGTGATGCGGTTGCCGTCGATCAGCGCAGCGAGCTCCATCGTGCGCTGGTCGAACAGCGAAACCAGGTAGCTGGCACGCTTGATCTTCGGCGAGGCGGCGATCAGCTTGCAGCCCATGTATTCGCCGGACGGCGATACGGCGCACAGGCCACGCAGCCAGAAGCCGTCGCCCCGGGCCATCGTGCGCGGCGGCACCATCGCGGGCGTCATCGGCCGGGCGTAGGCCGCGCGCAGCGCCTCGACGGCGTCGCCCCACTGGGCCAGGGCAGCCACGTCGGCATCGGTGATGAACACGGTGGAGGTCGTGTTCGCGGCGGTGGGTTGGCTCATTTGCTTGCTCCGTATGCGATGGCTCGCACGATATGCAAGGGCTCCGGGGGGAGCCAGATCAGGCAAATGAATTCAGCTATCTATTTTTTGTATATCCTCAAAGAAAAGACCGGCGGCATTCCCGCCGGGGCCGCCGCCCGAGGATGGGCACGGCCGGTGCGGGCAGTGGTGCCACGAACGCCGGCCGCAGCCGGGCGGCAGCGCGGGACGGGGCACGACGCGGGAGGACGAGGCGGGAAGAAGTGACCGGGGCAGCCCCCGGCGGCCATGGGCAGCGCGCTCAGGCGCCAGGCGCAGGCGCGGCCTGGCCGAGCAGGAGATCAGGCACCGTCTGGGTGATCAGGCGATACACCTCGCGGGTCGCCATGGTGTGAGGGCGCCGCAGGGTGGTGGCCAGCACGACGCTGCGCAGCAGCTCGGGCTCGACGATCCGCGCGCTGGCCAGGCGGTTGTCGCCGCTCAGCTCGAACAGCCCCGCGGTGATCGCGTAGCCGCCGCCCGCCGCGGCGATTTCGTGCTGGAGCCGGATGGAATCCGCCTCGACGACCATGTCGAGCTTGATCCCGCGCGCTTCGGAGAGGGCATCCAGGCGGGTCCGCAGCGAATGGGGGTAGCTGGGCACCACCAGCGGCAGGCCCTGCAGGGCGCCGAAGGCGATCGTCGGCCCCTCGACGACGGGGTCGCCGCGCAGGCCGACCAGCCGCGGGAACACCTGGGCCAGCAGCGATTCGCCGGCATTCGACACCGGCCCCTCGCGCAGCAGCAGCGCCATGTCCATCCGCCCTTCGCGCAGCTGCTCCTCGAGCTGGGGGCTGGCGCCTTCGCTCAGGTGCAGCTTGATCCTGGGAAAACGGTTGCGGATCTGGGTGAAGAGCACGCTCACCAGCACGGGAACGGTGGTGGGCAGCAGGCCGACCCGCACCTCGCCCATCGGCGTCCCGCCGGAGACGCGGATGTCGTCGGCGATCTGGTCGGCCTCGGCGATCAGGGCCAGGATGCGCGGGTAGATCTGCTCGCCGAACTCGGTGAGCACCACGCCCCGGCCGGTGCGGCGGAACAGCCGCGTGCCGCATTCCCGCTCGAGCTGGGCGACGTGACGACTGATCATCGACTGGGGGACGTCGAAGACGGTTGCTGCCCGAGTCAGGCTGCCCAGTTCGGCGACCTTGGTGAAGACCAGCCATTTGAGTTCAAGGATCGGCTGCATGTGGGCAATGACCTCAGGGCAAGCTGCGTGCCCAGACGGGCACCCGACGGCTCGACTCCACCGAGGCGGGCCGGCCGCATGTTGTGTTCAGGGCGCTAGCGCCGGCCCTCCCGGACAGGGCCTGCCGACGCCGGGGCGCCATAGGCCGCCATGAAGATCTCCAGCGCCCGGGCAGTGACCGCCTTTATCTCGGCTTCGTCGATGGCATCCGCGAGCTTGAAGAGGAAACGGTCGATGAGCTCGGACTCCAGCAGCGCGTACAAGTGTTTCGTGGCCAGGACCGGATCAGCCTGCCGCAGGCGGCCCTGGGTCATGGCCGCCGCCAGGAAGTCGGTCACGAGCTTCTGGCTGGGCATCACGCCCCGCTCGTAGAGCAGGCGCCCCAGCTCGGTACGGCCCGACTCGGCGATCGACAGATGGCGATAGGCCATGATGGCCGGTGAGTAGAGGAAGCTCAGGAAGCGCTCGCCGAAATGCCGCAGCGCCTCGACGATGTTGTCGGTGGCCGAATCGATCGATTGATGGACGGCCTCGAGCTCGGCCTCGCACAGGTGGTTCATCGTCTCGAAGAAGAGTTCGTCCTTCGAGGCGAAGTAGTTGTAGAGCGTCGCCTTCGACCCTCCGACCCGGGCACAGATCTCGGACATCGATGCCTTCTCGAAGCCGAGCTCCCGAAACACATCGGCGGCCTTCTCGAGGATGGCCCGGCGCTTGGCCTCGGTCTTGGTTTTCACGCGGCACACCTCGGGGCCTTGGAAACTCCGGATCGCATCATCTTTGCCGCCCTCCTGTCCCAGTCTGTAAGAGTACCCACGAGTACACTTACACTATCGCAAAGCGGCGGATGTTTGCAAGCCGGCGCCCCGACAGCCGACGCGAGGACGTGACAATTTGCAGGCCCACGCCCGCATCGCAGGGCGCAACACCGGAAAACCGCCGCATGCCACGCTGCGATGCGACGGCGGGCCGTGAGGTGGCACGGCCGACCTGGGAAGGATGAAACCGTCTGCCAACAGGCTGGCGAGCGGGTGGCCTGTGCGCTACCAGAGCTCTCCACCCGCCTGCCGGAAGCCGGCTTCGATCCAGGCCCGGGCCGTTGCGGTCGTCAGCTTGAAATCCGGCAGGACCCTCTCGCGGGCGACACACTCGCCGCTGTCGTCAACCGCACGGAGCAGGCCATGGGGATCGTATTCATCGGGCACGAGCTCCAGTGTGACCTCCCACCGGGCGCTGCCCAGGGTGAGCGCGACACGCTTGTGGAGACTGGCGTGCATCTGCCGTACCTGCCGCTCCAGGGTGCCGGCAGCCGTCTTCACGAGGGCATTGAAGGCAGGCTGATCGAGGGGCCTGGGTTCTGCGCTGTCTCTTTCGGTGAGCCACGGTGCGAGCAGGACGGGCTCGGACTCGCCCTCCCGACGCACCTGGACGGCCCAGCCATCGCCGTCCTGATTCGGGACGATGGAGGCCGTCCAGCCGTCTTCGCTCCATTGACGGCCGTCTCCGAGGCGGGCCGGGCCCGCGTCCGAGCGGAACACGGGGCGCCGCGGCGCCACTGGCGGACGGGCCGACGCAGCACCGTCGGCCGCAACGAGGGTGAGCTGCAGCTGCGCTGGAGGCGCATGGGGCGACATCGTGCGCCTGCGGGCTGTGCGTGCCGCGCGCCCGGGGGCCGCCGCGTCGAGGGCGAATTCGAAACTCATCTGCTGGTTCATGGGCTTTGCGTCACGGAAGCTGCAAGGCCGGCCTGGAGGCGGGCTTGGCGGGATCAGGCGGAAGCCGGGCACAGGTGTGGTGCCGGATATCGCCGGGAGGGGCCCCCGCACGAACGGCTTCTTCTAATGCGAACTGTACAAAACAACAGCCCCCGATTCAAGCCTGAAGATGCGGTGGCCCAGCGTTCTAGCCTGCCGCGTCAATCGTCGGACAGGATGGCGCGCCCTGGAGATCGGGATCCGGCTGCCAGGCAAGAAACCAATCGGTCAGGGCCCGCACCGGCTCGAAGGCCTGCAGCCGCCGCTCGATCGCCTCGTGATTGCCCCACACCACATCCTCCAGCCTGCCACCCGCAACGAGAGCCTCGATGTCGCGGCAATACAGGCCCAGATCCCGATCGACGAAGAAACCGTAGGTACGACAAGCCACCGGGCGATGGGCGTACACCGGACAGGCGCCGCTGGCTGCGTCGAGCATCGGGCAGACGACCGGCCTGGCCGCGCCCTCGGCCAGCGCCCGGATCTTCCGGGCGATCTCGTCGAACTGTGACGCGGGCAGTGCAGCAAGGCCCTCCCGGAGCAGATCCCACTCCGTTCGCGTCAGGCGCGGCACGTCAGCCAGCTTGCGGCAACAGGTGTCGCAGCCCTTGGCACATGGCCAGTCGGGGCGATGTTCGCGAATCGACCCAACCCGCGCGTCGATATCGGCGTGGATCTCGAAAAGGGATGAAGCCCCGGGCATGAATCCTCCAATGCAGCGGCGGGCGCCAACCGGCCCGCACCTGACGAGCGAAGATAGCAGCCGGCTGGGGGCTTCGCCAGCACCGGTGGTAGAGTTCGTCCATCACAAAACCTGGAGTGCCCCATGAAGAAACTGACCGTCACCATCAGGATGGAAATGGAAGTCCCGGATACATGGAGCGTCGAGAAAACCAGCGACGGCATCGACATCCTGAGAATCGCCGACGGGCGCTATCTCGACATGAGTGCCGAGCCGCTGATCGCCGACGACAAGGACGGAACGTGGAGCACCGACTACGACGACGATTTCGCCAACCAGATCTACGACATGGTGAGCAGCGAGGACATTTCCTACGACCTCGGCGAAAGCTGAACACCACGCCCCCGGACCGGAGCCCTCCATGGATATTTCAGAAGTTTCTCAAACCCGCCACACCACCAAGGCCTTTGACCCGAACCGGCAGATTCCCGCGGAAACGGTCGCAAAACTGCGTACCCTGCTGCGCAATGCACCCTCGTCGGTGAATTCTCAACCCTGGCATTTCCTGATTGCCTCTACGCCCGAAGGGCGGGCGCGCATCGCCAAGGCCACCCAGGGTAGCTTCGCCTACAACGAGCCGAAAGTCCGCAACGCCTCGCACGTGCTTGTCTTGTGCGCCCACAAGACCCTGGATGATGCGCACCTGAGCTCGATTTTGGCGCAGGAACAGCTCGACGGCCGCTTCGCCACCCCGGAGGCCATGGCGACCCAGGACAAGAGCCGCCGCTTTTATGTCGGCCTGCACCAGACGGAACTCAAGGACGAGCGATACTGGATCGAACGACAAGTCTATCTGGCCCTCGGCACCTTGCTCCTCGGAGCGGGCAGCCTGCAGGTCGATGCCTGCCCAATGGAAGGCTTCGACGCATCCCTCCTCGATGTCGAATTGGGTCTTGCCGAGCGCGGCCTGACCAGCATCGTGCTGGTCGCCCTGGGTTATCGGAGCGACGAAGACTTCAACGCCAGGTTGCCCAAGTCGCGTCTATCCGAGACGGAAATCTTCACCGAACTCTGATTTGAAGATTCGCCGGGAAAGCCATTTCAGAAGACACCGGTCACTGCCTGAATCGCCCCTCCGAGCAATCGAGGGGGGCTGGGCTTGACCGGGCAGAAAGTGATCACGTTCTCCGTCGTTCTGTCCGTTTAAATTTAAAAGCGAAACCCCCTGTCGCGTGAGCGACAGGGGGTTTGATGGGGTAGTCTGACGATGACCTACTTTCACGCACGGGTGTGCACTATCATCGGCGCGGTCTCGTTTCACGGTCCTGTTCGGGATGGGAAGGGGTGGTTCCAAGACGCTATGGTCGTCAGACTGTAACTTGTACCGTTCGGCGTGTGGGCTGAACGTCAAATGGGAAGAAGTGTGTGTTGGGTGGTGCGATTGCGCACGTTTTCGAGTTTGCCTTGTTTTGCAAGGTTATAGGATCAAGCCTCACGGGCAATTAGTATCGGTTAGCTTAACGCATTACTGCGCTTCCACACCCGACCTATCAACGTCGTGGTCTTCGACGACCCTTCAGGGGAATCAAGTTCCCAGGGATATCTCATCTCGAGGCGAGTTTCCCGCTTAGATGCTTTCAGCGGTTATCTCTTCCGGATTTAGCTACCCGGCGATGCGACTGGCGTCACAACCGGTACACCAGAGATCCGTCCACTCCGGTCCTCTCGTACTAGGAGCAGGCCCCCTCAAATATCCAGCGCCCACGGCAGATAGGGACCAAACTGTCTCACGACGTTTTAAACCCAGCTCACGTACCACTTTAAATGGCGAACAGCCATACCCTTGGGACCGGCTACAGCCCCAGGATGTGATGAGCCGACATCGAGGTGCCA
>JAKLLM010000071.1 GCA_023150125.1 Zoogloea sp. | reverse complement strand
CGGGCGCCGGAGGCCATCGCCCGCTCCAGGCGCGCCTGCAGGTGGCTGGCGAAGCCCGGGTCGCGCACGAAGACGTTGGCCTCGCGGGCGAGCAGCAGGCTGAACGGGTCGATGTTGGACGAGCCGACGGTGGCCCAGCGCTCGTCCACCACCGCCACCTTGGCGTGCAGGTGGCTGCGGTGGTATTCGAAGATCCGCACGCCACCGGCCAGAAACTGGCCGTAGAGGGCGCGGGTGGCGTACTGCTGCAGCGGGTGATCGGTCCAGCCCTGGGTGAGCAGGGTGACCCGCACGCCGCGCCGGCGGGCCTCCAGCAGGGCCTGGCGGAAGCGCCGGCCGGGCAGGAAGTAGGCGTTGGCGACGATGATCTCGCGGCGCGCCGCGGCGATGGCCACCAGGTAGGCGTCCTCGATGTCGCGGCGGTGGCGCAGGTTGTCGCGGATGAGAAAGCCGGCCTCGATGCCGCCGGGCGTGGCGGGCGGCGGCAGGGGGGCGAAGGCCACGGGCTGGCGGCGCCGGAACGAGGCCCAGGCGACCAGCTGCCAGACGTGGGTGACGGTGGCGTGGATGGGCTGCAGCAGCGGGCCCTCGATGCGCACCGAGTAGTCCAGGCGGGGGCCGGCGAAGCTCGGCTCGTCGAGGTCGCTGATGATGTTGATGCCGCCCACGAAGGCGATCCGCCCGTCGACCAGCGCGATCTTGCGGTGCAGGCGGCGCAGGCGGTGGCGGCGCAGCGACAGGGGCGCCACCTCGCGGCGGTAGATCTGCACATTGACGCCGGCCTCGGCCAGCGGCGCCAGCAGGTGCGCGACGAAGTCGCGGCCGCCGAAGCCGTCCACCAGCAGGCGCACGCACACGCCCCGGGCGGCCGCCCGCCGCAGGGCCGCGGCGATGCGGTGGCCGGTGGCGTCGTTGGCGAAGATGTAGGTCTCGACGAAGACCTCGCGGGTGGCGCCGTCGATGGCCGTCTCGAGGGCCGGAAAGAACTCGGTGCCGTTCTCGAGCAGCCGGAGGGCGTTGCCGCGCAGCCAGGTGATGCCCATTGGCTCAGGCGCTGCGCAGGTGGGCGGTGAGGGCGGCGTGGTCGGAGATGCGGCTCCACGGCGGGCCGTAGTGCACCTCGGCCTTGTCGACGGCGAAACCGCGCACGTAGATGCGGTCGAGGCGCAGCACCGGCAGGGTGCTCGGGAAGCTGCGCGCCGGCCGCCCGCGCAGGGTGGTGAACACCTCGCTGAGGCCGAGCGGCCCGGTGAGGTGGTCGTCAGCGTGGTTGCGCCAGTCGTTGAAGTCGCCGGCGATGATCAGCGGCGCGCCGTCGGGGGCGAGCTGGTCGAGGCGGGCCACGATGGCGGCCATCTGGCGGCGCCGGCTGCCGGCGGTGAGGCCCAGGTGCACGCACACGCAGTGCACCGGGCGCCCGATGCCGGCCACCTGCACCTCGCAGTGCAGCAGGCCGCGGCTCTCGAAGCGGTGGTCGGAGACGTCCTGGTTGGCCTGGGACAGGATGGCGTGGCGCGACAGGATGGCGTTGCCGTGGTGGCCGTGGTCGTAGATGGCGTTGCCGCCGTAGGCCGTCTGCTGCCACACGTCGCGGGCCAGGAACTCGTGCTGGGGCTGGCCCGGCCAGTCGGCGTGGCGCTGGGCATGGCGCAGGTGCATGCCCTGGACCTCCTGCAGGAACACCACGTCGGCCTCCAGCAGGCGCAGCCGGTCGCGCAGGTCGTGGATGGCCAGCCGCCGGTTGAACTGGGAGAAGCCCTTGTGGATGTTGTAGGTGCAGATGCGCAGGGTGGTCATGGGGGCTCCTTCTTCTACTTGCGTCATTGGTCCCGATGCGTGTCCTGACGCCGGCGGGGATGTTCGCGCCGGTCTTTGCGGGGCTCGCGGCCATCGCCGGGCGTGTCGCGCCATGCCCGGAAGTGCTCCGCCGGGCTGGGCGGAGTGGGGTCTCCTATCGGCGAAGTGCTCGCGAGCAGCGCGCGGACAGGGGCTGCCTATCCGGTGGACAGGAAGGGCCTATCGGTTGGACAGGACGGCTCTATCGGAGAGACAGGGCTGGCCTATCCGTGGGACAGGGCAGCGCTATCGGCGAGACAGGATGAGCCTGTCCGTTGGATAGGGCCGTCCTATACGAGATATAGGCCCGCCCTGTCGCGGGGATAGGCTGGAGCATCATTTTTGTGCTCGCGAGGGCTTCGCGGCATGGGGCATACCCCGCCGATGCCGCTCCACAGGATCGCCGGCAGGGGCGGCCGGGCAAAGGGGGGCATCGGCTGCGCCTCGGGTGGAGTCGGTTGGGCGAGTGAAGGGGGAGGCCGGGCGACGCGGCGAGGCGCGTCGGTCATGCGGTGGGTCGGGTGGCCCTCCGGCCAGGGCCTGAGGACGGCGGCGACCGGCGGGAGTGCTGTCGAGAAGCTAGGTCAGGTTAGCGCAGCGTAACCCGACAAGCCGGGCGGGAATTAGACCACTACACGGAGACCACTACACGGCCCCCCGCCCGGGAGAGATAGGGTGTTGCGGCGTCTGGGCCAGCGCCCCGCCCGGGAAGGGCGCGGGGCTGGCGGAAAAGCTTGTTGTCACTGGCGGCTTGCCTGACCGGAAAAACCGGCCCGCGTGAACCGCCCGGCCCCCTTGCGGGGCTGGCCGTGGGCCGGGCGCTCAGGCGGCGGGGTCGGCGGGTTTGCGCGGCTTGCGGGCGAGGCGGGTCTTCATCGCCGCCTTGAGGGTGTCCAGCCCGGTGCCCTGGCCGATCACCTTGGTCAGCGCATAACCGTCGAGGGACGCGCTCAGGATGTCGCTGCCCAGGGCCAGCTCGGTGTCGTCGGCGCGGTCGGTGAGGGTGCGCAGCCGCTGCAGCCGCGGCCGCAGCGCATCGAGGGTCGCGATGTCCTGCTGCAACTCGGCCAGCTCGAAGTCCGCCGGAACCATGCCGACATTCTGGCGCAGCACCAGCTCGGTCTGCCGGCAGAACACCTCGGAGCCATCCCCCATCTTCAAGGCCTTGCGCCGCTGCACGGCGGTCAGCGTGACCAGCTCGGCCAGGTTCTCCTCCAGCACCGCCAGCGCCGCATCCACGGCCTCGAGCTGGGCCGCACTGAATTCGAGAGAGACGAGATTCTGTTTCATGGGAAGGCTCCTGAGTGGTTTGGGGAAGGTCGCGGCATGTTGAACAAGTGTTCAGATAATGACGATGGCGACCGGGGGATGGTACAGGAGGTGGGATGTCGTGCAAGTAAAATGTGGAGGGGTGGGAGGCTGGGGGGAAGGGTGCTCAAGTTAAGTGGCTGCCGCTTGGGATCAGCCTCGGAGATGCTGCTTGCGTTGGGGGGTGATGTGACATTTAATTCAATTCGTATAGGCCGGCCTGGTTTTCGGGCGATAGTAGTGTTGCCCCGGGGTTCGATTCCTGAACTGGGCTGAAGCAGCCGGCACCAGGGGACAGAGCTTCATTGCTGCTGCGTATATATGCAGTAATTTGAAATATCCCTCTGCTTCGGCGAAGTTAGTTGAAGGGGTAGAGTGAGCGGTTGCTGTCTAGTCGATGACGCAGAGTTATATAAAAGGGGGGGTGCGGACATGGCGAGTTTGCCGAGGTACGGTCACTGGGAGTCAACTGGCACGTTCAACATTGCAGTCGTCGGAACGTCTCATCATCGAAGCGAGATTGCATCCATCGCACAGAATCCACTCGGCATTAATGCGCTGGTTGTATGTATCGCATACTTGGTCCCCGACAACCAAAACCCTCATGATCTCAACGCCGTGAGAGTGGTCATCGAAGGACAAACTGTAGGCTATCTCTCCAGAGACTTTGCGAAGCGTTATCGTCTTTGGATTAGTGGCCTTCCCGGTCATATTCAACAAGTTTCTGTCGCAGCGGCAATCACTAACGGTCTACAAACCGGGGACAAGGCGTACGAGTACACCATTGAGCTTGACATCCCTGACAGCCTAAAAATCTATCAGCTCAACGAGCCTTTGAACGATGAGCCTACGCGAGTAAACGGCTATGTACCTCTTAGCCAAAGTGCTGATGGGAGTTATGTCGCCAAAGTCTGGGTGCCAGTTGCGGATTTCAGTGAATTACACAAGAGTCGGCGGGTTGAAGAGTGGACAACTGAAACATGGGAAACTGTTAATTTCTATGCGCTCAACAGGCAAGGAATAGGTCTCGGCTTCAAGGTTTACGAACTCTCGAAGCGGCAGTACGCGGAATTGTTTAGCAATGGCCCTACTTCGGGAACGCTCCTCTTGGAGGCAGGCCGGTTCGCAACATTGCGTATTGAACTTGGCGATTAGGTCTGATGATGCAAATCGAATCCTGCGAGAACAAAACCATGCTACTAGTGCGGCCGATCCCGTTTTGCATGGAGCTGCAGTTTTTGGTGCGGAAAGACTTGGAGCTGTTATCGGATCGAGCGGCCGGGTTTCCAAGGCGCTAAGCCGCAAGCGTGCCTTGGCATGATGTGCCCATGAAAAACGGCGCCCGCGGGCGCCGTCTTGAGGGCGGGGCGCAACGCGCCTCACGACACCGCCAGCATCCGCTCCAGCGCCACCTTGGCCAGCGCGGCTTCGTGTTCGGGCACGCTGATGCGGTTGACGACCTTGCCGTCGGCGAGGTTTTCGAGGGTCCAGGCGAGGTGCTGGGGGTCGATGCGCTGCATCGTCGAGCACATGCACACGGTGGGCGCCATGAACTGGACGATCTTGCCCTCGTGCTTCACCTCTTCGGCGAGGCGGTTCACCAGGTTGAGCTCGGTGCCCACCAGCCAGCGGGTGTTGGGGGCGGCGTCCTTGATGACCTTGATGATGTACTCGGTGGAGCCGACGTAGTCGGACTGGCGGCACACCTCGAGGGCGCTCTCGGGGTGGGAAATGACGAAGCCGTCGGGGTGCTGGTTGCGGAACTTGATGATGTGCGCCGGCTGGAACATCTGGTGCACCGAGCAGTGGCCCTTCCAGAGCAGGATCTTGGCCTTCTTGATCTGCTCGGGCGTGAGGCCGCCGTATTCGAGGTCCGGGTCCCACACCACCATCTCGTCGAGCGGAATGCCCTTGTTGAAGCCGGTCCAGCGGCCCAGGTGCTGGTCGGGGAAGAACAGCACCTTCTCGCGCTGGGCGAAGGCCCAGTCGAGGATGGTGGGGGCGTTGGTGGAGGTGCACACGATGCCGCCGTGCTCGCCGCAGAAGGCCTTGAGGTCGGCGGCGGAGTTGATGTAGGTGACCGGCGTGATCAGCGCGTCGGGGGTTTCGAGCACTTCGGTGAGCTCGCGCCAGCAGCGCTCGACCTTGGCCAGGTTGGCCATGTCGGCCATCGAGCAGCCGGCGGCGAGGTCGGGCAGGATGGCCTGCTGGTGGGGCTTGGACATGATGTCCGCCACTTCGGCCATGAAATGCACGCCGCAGAAGACGATGAACTCGGCGTCGGTCTCGGCGGCGAGGCGCGACAGCTTGAGGGAGTCGCCGGTGAGGTCGGCGTATTGGTAGACGTCGGCGCGCTGGTAGTGGTGGCACAGCAGCACGGCCCTGTCGCCGAGGCGGGCGCGGGCGGCGCGGATGCGTTCGTGGGCGTCGCCGTCGGAGAGGGCGTTGAAGCGGTCGAAACTGATGGGTGCGGCGTGCATTGCTGGGGGAATCCTGTTGTTGTCAGCCCTGGATCCACGGCAGGCCGGCATGGCGCCAGCCGCCGACCTTGTTGCGGTGCCCGCTGGCGTCCTTGTCGCCCTCGAAGCCTTCCAGGATGTTGTAGGCGTTGGTGTAGCCGGACGCGGCGGCCAGGTTGGCGGCGGCGTTGGAGCGGGCGCCGCTGCGGCACAGGAACATCACCAGCGCCTCCGGGTCGACCTGGCGCTTGAACTGGGCCAGGAAGTGGGCGTTGGGCTCGTTGCCGGGGTAGAGCATCCACTCGATCTCGACCGCGCCGGGCACTCGGCCGACCCAGTCCCACTCGGCGCGGGTGCGCACGTCCACGAGCCTGGCGCCGGGGGCGAGCTGCAGCACCTCCCAGGCTTCGCGGGGCGTCAGGGCGCCGGCGTAGGCGAGGTTCAGGCTACGGGCGCGTTCCTGCGCGAGGGCGAGGGTTTCGCTTAATTTTCCCATGGCGGGCATCCGGCTAGAATGGCGGGCCTGTGAGTATACCGCCGCCCCCGGGGGCCGCAAGTCATGTCTTTCGAAGCCTCCTCTTCCGCAGCGCCCCTTGACGCCGACCGAGCGCGCCAGGCCCAGCAGGCCACGTGGGTCAGCATCGCCATCAACGTGGTGCTGACCGTGTGCCAGATCGCGGTGGGCCTGTTCGCCCACGCCCAGAGCCTGGTGGCCGACGGGATGCACACCCTGTCCGACCTGCTGGGCGACTTCATGGTGATGTTCGCCAGCCGCCACGGCGCCAACCCGGCCGACGAGCGTCACCCCTACGGCCACGGTCGCTACGAGACGGCGGCGTCGATGGTGCTGGGGCTGATCCTGGCCGGCGTCGGGGCGGGCTTCCTGCTCACCGCCGGCGGGCGCCTGCAGAGCCTCGACGCGCTTCCCGAGCTGCACCCGGCGGCGCTGTGGATGGCACTGGTCACGCTGGCCGGCAAGGAAGGCCTGTTCCGCTACATGCTGGCGGTGGCCCAGCGCCTGCGCTCGCCGATGCTGGTGGCCAACGCCTGGCACGCCCGGGCCGACGCGGCCTCGTCGCTGGTGGTGGCGGTGGGGATCGGCGGGAGCCTGCTCGGCTATCGCTTCCTCGAGCCGCTAGCGGCGGCGCTGGTGGGCTTCATGATCCTGCGGATGGGCGTGATGCTGGCCTATGAGGCGCTCCGCGAGCTGATCGACACCGGTGTCGATGCCGAGGAGGTGGCGAGGATCCGCGAGACCGTCACCGGGACCTGCGGGGTGCTCGACGTGCACGACCTGCGTACCCGCCGGATGGCCCACCGGGTGCTGGTGGATGCTCACGTGCGGGTCGATGCGCGGATCAGCGTCTCGGAGGGGCATCGCATTGCCGAGCTGGCACGCCAGCGGGTGCGGGCGGGGCACCCCGAGGTGCTCGACGTGCTGGTGCATGTGGACACCGAGGAGGACGAGAGCGCGGTGGCTGACCACCGCCTGCCCGGGCGTGGCGCGCTGCTGGAGGAACTCGAGGAGATCCTCGGTGCCGGGGTGCCGCAGGCGGCGCCGGCCGTGTTCCATTATGTCGGCGGGCGGGTCGAGGCCGAGGTGTTCCTGCCCTTCGACTGGTGTGCCGACACGGAGCGGCTGGCGGCGCTGAACGCGCGGGTTGTCGGCCGGGTGGCGTCGTCGTCGCACTGGGGGCGGATCGCCTTGATGTGCAGGATTGCACCATAATGGTGCAAGTTGTTGCTATATGCACCGATTTGGTGCGGTTTATTTTCCGGTCCGTCCCGTAACTTCCTTGTGGCACAATGAACTGTTCGCCAAGGTGCGCTGGCACGGTATCTGCTTGCTGGATGCCCAGGCTTAAATGTCGTAATCGTTGTCTCCAATCTTTATCCACTGCGCAGCAGATTCAACCCGTTAGGAGTGAGTTATATGACCCCGCAAGACGTCATGAAGATCGTCCAGGAAAACGAAGTCAAGTTCGTCGACTTCCGTTTTACCGACACCAAGGGCAAGGAACACCACGTTGGCGTGCCGGTCTCGGCGTTTGACGAAGACAAGTTCGAAAGCGGTCATGCCTTCGACGGCTCCTCCATTGCTGGCTGGAAGGGTATCCAGGCCTCCGACATGCTGCTGATGCCGGACCCCAACACCGCCTACATCGACCCGTTCTTCGACGAGACCACCCTGGTCCTGTCCTGCGACGTGATCGACCCGGCCGACGGCAAGGGCTATGACCGCGATCCGCGCTCCATCGCCAACCGCGCCGAGGCCTACCTGAAGTCCTCCGGCATCGGCGACACCGCCTACTTTGGCCCGGAACCCGAATTCTTCATCTTCGACTCCGTCGAGTGGAAGGTCGGCATGTCCGGCGCCTACCACAAGATCTTCTCCGAAGAAGGTGCCTGGTCGTCCGACCAGAAGTTTGAAGGTGGCAACACCGGTTACCGCCCCGCCGTGAAGGGTGGCTACTTCCCCGTCCCGCCGGTCGACTCCTTCAACGACATGCGTGCCGCCATGTGTCTGGCCCTCGAAGCCTGCGGCGTGCCGGTTGAAGTGCACCACCACGAAGTGGCGACCGCCGGCCAGAACGAAATCGGCACCAAGTTCGACACCCTGGTGCGTCGTGCCGACCAGACCCAGATCACCAAGTACATCGTCCAGAACGTCGCCCACCAGTACGGCAAGACCGCGACCTTCATGCCGAAGCCCATCGTTGGCGACAACGGTTCCGGCATGCACGTGCACCAGTCGATCTGGAAGGACGGCAAGAACCTGTTCGCTGGCAACGGCTACGCCGGCCTGTCCGAAACCGCCCTGTACTACATCGGCGGCATCATCAAGCACGCTCGCGCGCTGAACGCCATCACCAACCCGCTGACCAACTCGTACAAGCGTCTGGTTCCGCACTACGAAGCCCCGGTCAAGCTGGCGTACTCCGCCAAGAACCGTTCGGCCTCCATCCGGATCCCGTTCGTGAACAGCGAGAAGGCCCGCCGCATCGAGACCCGCTTCCCGGATCCGGGTGCCAACCCCTACCTGTGCTTTGCCGCGCTGATGATGGCCGGCCTCGACGGCATCCAGAACAAGATCCACCCGGGCGACCCGGCCGACAAGAACCTCTACGACCTGCCGCCGGAAGAAGACGCGCTGATCCCGACCGTCTGCGCCAGCCTGGACGAGGCCCTGGCCGCCCTCGACAAGGACCGCGAGTTCCTGACCCGTGGTGGCGTCTTCAGCAACGACTTCATCGATTCCTTCATCGCCCTGAAGCAGGAAGAAGTGAACCGTCTGCGCGTTGAAGTGCACCCGGTCGAGTTCGAGATGTACTACGCCATCTGATCCTCTCCGATCAGTGCCTGGTCAGCCTGCTGGCCGGGCCGTGCGTTATGAAAGGACGGGCTTCGGCTCGTCCTTTTTTGTTTGACGAACGGTGCTGAACTGCCTTTGTCATCGTCGGACGCGGCCTTTAAACTATTTGTGCCTCTGATCATCGGTCTCGACAATGAATTCACGACTTCTCCTGCTGCTGGCTGTGCTGGCCTGCTCTCCTCTGGCGAGGGCGGACATCTTCAAGTGTGTCGATGAAGCCGGTCATGTCACCTACACCAACAGCCGCGGCCCCGGGAAAGGTTGCACCACCCTGGCCCGCGACCAGGCCGTCTCCTCGGTGCCCGGCGGCAGCGGGCTGGCGCGCCCGACGCCGGTGCCGGCGCCCCAGAGTGGTGCATCGGCCGGTGCGGCAAATTTTCCGCGTATCGATTCGGGCACCCAGAAGGCGCGCGACGGTGATCGCCGGCGTATCCTCGACCAGGAGCTGAGCACCGAGCAGCGCAGCCTTGAGGCTGCCCGGCGCGAACTCGAGGAACAGGAATCCACCCGCAACGGCGCCGATCGCAGTTCGGCGCGCGCGGCGGAGCGGGTCCAGCCCTATCGGGACAAGGTTCAGCTGCACGAGCGTAACGTCGAGGCCCTGCGGCGCGAAATCTCGAATCTACGCTGAACGTAGTAGCCTTCTGTGGCGGAGATGGGCTGATGTGGTCTGCTTCTTGCATTGGTCAGCGCTATGCAAAACGACCTGCCCGATATCGCCCCCTCAGCCTTCTCCGGCCTGGAGCTCCTGTCTTCGGCCGTGGTGCTGGTGGACGACCAGCTCGTGGTCCGCTACCTCAATCCGAGTGCCGAAAACCTGTTCGCAACCAGCAGCCGCAAGATCGTCGGCTATTCCCTGCGGCGCCTCATCGGTGAGCCGGCCGGCCTCGAGGGGGCGCTCAACAACGTCCTGCGCGACAACTGGAGCTACACCGGGCACAACCTGAAGGTGCTGCGTTCCGGTATGGAAACCCTGCACCTCGATTGCACGGTAACGCCGGTCGAGGTTGTCGAGGCGCGCCTGTTGCTTGAGTTTCGCCCGATGGACGCCCAGCTCAAGGTGGCCCGGGAGGAGCAGCTCGCCCATCAGCAGCAGGCCAACCGGGAGCTCGTGCGCAACCTGGCTCACGAGATCAAGAACCCCCTCGGCGGCATCCGCGGCTCGGCCCAGTTGCTCGAGCGGGAGCTGGACGACCCGCAGCTGCGCGAATACACCCAGGTGATCATCGCCGAGGCCGACCGTCTGCAGGACCTGATGAACCGGCTGCTCACCTCCCACCGCATGATGCAGCCGACCCAGCTCAACCTGCACGACGTCATCGAGCGGGTGCGCCGCCTGATCCTGGCCGAGTTTCCCTCCGTCGAGGTGCGGCGCGACTACGACACGAGCCTTCCGTCCGTCACTGGCGACCGGGAGCAGCTCATCCAGGCGATCCTCAACATTGCCCGCAACGCCGCCCAGGCCATGCAGGGCTGCGGCGAAATCGTGATGCGGACCCGGGCCGCGCGCCAGGTCACGCTGGCCAAGCGCCGCTTCAAGCTGGCCGTGCAGCTGCAGGTGATCGACAACGGCCCGGGCATTCCGGACGACATCCGCGACCGGATCTTCTACCCGCTGGTTTCCGGGCGGGAGAACGGCAGCGGCCTGGGCTTGTCGCTGGCGCAAAGTTTCATCGAGCAGCATCACGGGGCGATCGAGGTGGAGTCCCGGCCCGGCTGGACCTGCTTCACGCTCTTCATTCCGATCACCAGGGAGACGGATGCGTGACCCATCGGGTCTGAAGCACCATAATGGTGCGCCCGAGTTCACCAAGCCGCCCCTTCCCCCTCTATTTTTGTGTGTGCAACCGACATGAATGCAGTCTGGATAGTTGACGACGATCGCTCGATCCGCTGGGTGCTCGAAAAGGCCCTCGCGCGGGAGGAGATTCCGTACAAGAGCTTTGGCTCGGCCGCCGAGGTGCTGGCCGCCCTTGACGGCGCCTGCCCGCCACCACGGGTGCTGGTGTCGGATATCCGGATGCCCGGCGAGTCAGGGCTGTCGCTGCTCTCCAAGATCAAGGCGCGCTTTCCGCACATCCCGGTCATCATCATGACCGCCTACTCCGATCTCGACAGTGCGGTGGCGGCCTTCCAGGGCGGAGCCTTCGAATACCTGCCCAAGCCCTTCGACGTGGACCAGGCTGTCGAGCTGGTGCGGCGCGCCATCGAGGAGAGCGCCCACCAGGGCGGCGCCGTCGAGGAGCTCAGCTCGGTGCCGGAGATCCTCGGCCAGGCGCCGGCGATGCAGGAGGTCTTCCGCGCCATCGGCCGCCTGTCCCAGTCCCACGCCACGGTGCTCATCAACGGCGAATCCGGCTCCGGCAAGGAACTCGTGGCCCGGGCGCTGCACCGGCACAGCCCTCGGCGGGATGCGCCCTTCATCGCCATCAACACCGCGGCGATCCCCCGCGACCTGCTCGAATCCGAGCTCTTCGGCCACGAGCGGGGCGCCTTCACCGGTGCCCAGGCCATGCGCCGGGGCCGCTTCGAGCAGGCCGAGGGTGGCACCCTGTTTCTCGACGAGATCGGCGACATGCCGGCCGAACTGCAGACCCGCCTGCTGCGGGTGCTGTCCGACAACAACTTCTACCGGGTCGGTGGCCATCAGCCGATCCGCGCCAACGTACGGGTCATTGCGGCCACCCACCAGAACATGGAGGAGCGGGTGCGCCAGGGCCTGTTCCGGGAAGACCTGTTCCACCGCCTCAACGTGATCCGGCTGCGCCTGCCGCCGCTCCGCGAGCGGCGCGAGGACATCCCGACCCTTGCCAAGCACTTCATCTCCCTGTCGGCCCAGGAGCTCGGCGTCGAGGCCAAGCGCCTGTCGGAAGCGACCCTCAAGTATCTGCAGAGCCTGGATTTCCCCGGCAACGTGCGGCAGCTCGAAAACCTCTGTCACTGGCTCACCGTGATGGCGCCGGGGCAGACCGTCGAGGTAGTCGATCTGCCCCCTGAGCTCAAGGACCACCCGGTGCGCGATCAGCCGGCCAACTGGGGTGAGGCCCTGATGGCCGAGGTCGACCGGGCGCTGGCCCAGAGCCCGGGCGAAGTCTTCGACCTGCTCAACCGCGACTTCGAGCGCATCCTGATCCGTCGTGCCCTCAATGCCACCGGCGGGCGGCGCATCGAGGCGGCCCAGCTGCTCGGCATCGGCCGCAACACCATCACCCGCAAGATCCAGGAGCTCGGCCTCGAAGAACCGGACCACGCCTGACGGCGGCTCGCGCCGGCGACGCGGGTCAGGCAGGGCCGCGTGCGGTTTTGGGTACGAGGCGCTCCCCACGCCCGCCGCCATCCTCCATAATCGGCGCCTCGTTACATTGTGCCGGGTGCCGAACCTTGGACCATTCGAACTATGCGGCCCTCGACAGGGCTGAGGTGGCTGCCGCGCTGGGCGGGCTGGCTGCCGCGTTCTCCGTCGAAACCCTGCCGGAGTGCGACTCCACCAACAGCCGCCTGCTCGCCGATCCACCGCCCGAGGATGGGCGTATCGCCGTCCTTGCCGCCGATCGTCAGACGGCCGGGCGTGGGCGGCGGGGGCGAGCGTGGCAATCCTGGCCAGGGGCCGGGCTCACTTTTTCCGTGTTGTGGCATTTCGCGCCCGGTGCCCCCGTCCCGGCGGGCCTGTCACTGGTGGTGGGGCTGGCAGTGGCGCGCACGCTCGAAGAGCTGGGGGTCGAGGGCGTCCAGCTCAAATGGCCCAACGACGTGCTCGTGAACGGCCACAAGATCGCCGGTATCCTGATCGAGCTCGTCTCGGGCCGCGGCCGGCCCTTGGCGGCAGTGATTGGTGTGGGCATCAACCTGCGGTTGCCTCCGGATGCGGAGATCGAATCGGCCTTCGGGGTCACCGATCTGGCGCGCTGCCTGGATGCGCCACCGTCGGCGAGCCGGCTCCTCGGCCTGGTGCTGGCGCAGCTGCATCACTTCGTCGGCATTTGTGCGATGGCCGGCTTCGACGGCCTCCGCCGTGCCTGGCAGCAGCGCAATGCCTTTGCCGACCTGCCGGTGCGCATTCTCGGCGAGGCCGAGCCACTTGCCGGCACCTGTGTCGGCGTGGACGTCGATGGCGCCCTGCTACTGCAGACGCCCGACGGCCTGCTCCGGGTGCTGTCCGGTGACGTCTCCCTGAGGATGGCTTGATGGATCTGCTGCTCGACGCCGGCAACACGCGCCTCAAGTGGGGTTTGCGCGACGAGTCCGGCTGGCGTGGCCAGGGGGCGGTTGCCACCGGCGAGCCCGACGGTCTGACGGCCGTGCTTGCGGCCGCGGGCCCGATCCGGCGAGTCCTCGGGGCCAACGTGGCGGGGGCCGGGGTGGCCGCGCGGCTGGCGGAGATTCTGGGGGAGTGGGGCCTCGTGCCGGCCTGGATCGAGCCGTCAGTGTCGGCCTTCGGCGTGCATAACCGCTACCTCGACCCGGCCCGCCTGGGGGCCGACCGCTGGGCGGCCTTGGTCGGCGCGCGGGCGCTGCACGGCGCGGCGGCTCTGGTGGTTACTTCCGGCACCGCCACCACCGCCGACGTGCTCGACGGCGAGGGGGTGTTCCAGGGCGGAGTGATCCTGCCCGGGCTCGACCTCATGCGCAGTTCGCTGGCCCGCGATACTGCCCAGCTGCTCTTTGCCGACGGGCGTTTCGAGGCGCTGCCGCGGCGCACCGCCGACGCCATCGTGAGCGGCTGCCTGCATGCCCAGGTCGGCGCCATCGAGCGCATGTTCCGCCGGGTGGCGGCCGAGGCGGGGGCCGTCTGTCTGCTCAACGGCGGTGCGGCGGGCAGTCTCGCACCCTTGCTCGAGATCCCGCTGCGGCGGGTGGACAACCTGGTGCTCGAAGGTCTCGGCTGCATGCTCTCTGAATTTGGCCCAATTACGTGTAATCGTCATCGCCCTGATGTTCGCCAACCTGCTGGCCCTGGCCATCTGGAAGGGCTGGCTCGGTGGCGGGGCATACCCCGGCGAGCCGGAACGCCTGAGCAATCAGCTCAATCCCGAGAGGATGCGCCTCGTTGCCGTGCGCCCGGTGCCCGCGCCGGTTGCCGCTGCGTCTGTGCCGCCAGTGGCACCCGCTGTGCCGGAGCTGCCCTCGCCGCCGGTCGCACCCGCACCGGTTGTCGAAAACCCCGCCCCGCCGGGCTGCGTGGCCTTCGGGGGCGTGAGCGCGGCGCAGCTCGCGGAGATCAATGCCCGCATCGCCAGCGCCGGGCCCGGTTTCAAGTTGACCGAGAGCCGCAGCGGGGCCGCCTCGTCCTGGTGGGTGCACGTCCCGCCCCTGGGCTCCAAGGAGGCGGCCGAGCGCAAGGCGGCAGAGATCCGCAAACTCGGCGTGGATGACCTGTTCATCGTCCAGGACCCGGGGCCGGCGCAGTTCGCCATCTCCCTAGGCCTTTACAGGAACGAAACCCAGGCTAACCGCCTGCTGGAAAGCCTGCGGGAGAAGGGCGTCCGCTCGGCCCAGGTGGCTGGCCGCGGTGCCGCGGCCTTGCGGGTCGAGTTGCGGGGCCCGAGCGACAGCCTCGCCACCCTCGCCAGCGATCTCTCCGAGCGCCTGCGTGGCGCAAACCGACTCGAGTGCAGCCCATGAGCGAGACGCCCTTCGTCATCGGCCTGACCGGCGGCATCGGCAGCGGCAAGAGCGCGGCTGCCGATCTCTTTGCGGCCCGCGGGGTCCTGATGGTCGACACCGACCAGATCGCCCACCAGCTCACCGCTCCCGGCGGTGCGGCGATGGACGCGATCCGCCAGGCCTTCGGCAATGGCGTGGTAGCGGCGGATGGCGCCCTCAACCGGGCGGCGATGCGGGCCCTGGCGTTTGAAGATCCCGATGCCCGCAAGCGCCTCGAAGCGATCCTGCACCCCATGATCCGCGCCGAGAGTGAGCGCCTGTGCCTGGCTGCCACGACGCCCTACGTGATGCTGGTGGTGCCCCTGCTGATCGAGTCCGGCACTTACCGGCAGCGGGTGCGGCGCCTGTGCGTGGTTGATTGCCCCGAGGAGGTCCAGGTGGCACGGGTGATGCAGCGCAGCGGCCTCGAGGAGCGCCAGGTGCGGGCCATCATGGCGGCCCAGGCGAGCCGGGCCGAGCGGCTCGCCGCCGCCGACGACGTGATCGACAACGGGGGCAGCTACGAACAGCTCGCGGCCCAGGTGGAGCGCCTCCATGCGGCCTACCTGCAGCTGGCGGCGAAGGCCGGGGTCGTATGATATGATTCGCGCCGGTCGGACCGACGCCGACCGCTCAAATCCAACCCCTCCTCATTCAGGCGCGCGCGTGATCACCTACGAATATCCGCTCAACGAGAGGATCCGCACGCTTCTCCGCCTCGAAGACCTGTTCGAGAAAGTCGCCCACTTCGTCCGCGCGACGGGCTCCCTCGAACACCATGTGGCGCTCATTACCCTGTTCGAGATCCTCGAAGTGGCCAGCCGGGCCGACCTCAAGGTCGACCTCGTCCAGGAGCTTGAGCGCCAGCGGCAGATTTTGCTGTCCTTCCGCAACAATCCGGAAATCTCCGAGGAAGCCCTGTCCGGCGCCCTCTACGAGATCGAGCAGGCGTCCGCCTCGCTGCTGGCGATGGCCGGCAAGACGGGGCAGTACCTGCGCGAGAACGAATGGCTGATGAACATCCGCAGCCGCGCGGCGATTCCCGGCGGCGCCTGCGAGTTCGATCTGCCGTCCTATCATCACTGGCTCAACCGTGACGTGGAGGCGCGCCGCCACGATCTGATGGCCTGGGTCCAGCCCCTGCTGCCGATCCGCGACGGGCTGGCGATCGTGCTGCGCCTGCTCCGAGCCAGCGGCCGCCCGGAGCCCCTGGTGGCGCCGCGTGGCGCCTTCCAGCAGACCATGGGCGGTCGCAGCGCGCAGATGATCCGCATCCGCCTGCACGGCAGCGCCATGTGCGTGCCCGAGACCAGCGCCAACAAGTACGCCCTCAACGTCCGTTTCATGCACGCCGAGACCGTTACCCGGCCGGGGCAGGTGAATGTGGATGTTTCCTTCGAGCTGACTTTCTGCAATCTATGACCGAGCCGTCCGCCAAGCCGCGCAAGGTGCGTTGCCCGACCTGTGGTGCCGATGTGGTGTGGAGCGCCGAAAGCCCCTATCGCCCTTTTTGTT
The DNA here is from genome assembly GCA_023150125.1 of Zoogloea sp. Classification (GTDB taxonomy): domain Bacteria; phylum Pseudomonadota; class Gammaproteobacteria; order Burkholderiales; family Rhodocyclaceae; genus Zoogloea. Next base: position 2,301 of record JAKLLM010000071.1, on the reverse strand, counting down.
CCGAGCGCTGCCGGCTGATCGACTTGGGCGCCTGGGCAACCGACAAATACCGGGTCGAGGGCGAGACGCCCCTCGACGACGGTTCGGATCCGCTTCGCCACACCCATTGACAAAAGCGGCCACCACGGCCGCTTTTGTTTTGCGAGGGGCTGGAGGGCGTCAGCCTTGCCAGATCGCCCGTATCCCCGCGACGCCGTGGGCGCCGCTGGCCTTGGCCGTGCTGAGGTCGTCGGCCGAGAGGCCGCCCAGGGCGAAGACCGGCATCGGCAGCCGGGAGATCATTTCCGAAAAGGCCGGCCAGCCCAGGGCACTGCGCTCCGGGTGGCTGAGTGTCGGCCTGACGGCGCCGAGGAGGGCGTAATCCAGCTCCAGGCTGGCGGCCTTTTCGAGGTCGCTGCGGGTGTGGCAGGAGGCGCCGACCCACTCGAAATCGGGCCGGGTGGCGGTGCCCGTCAGGCTGCTCGCCGTCAGGTGCAGGCCGTCGGCTCCGGTGCGGTGGGCCAGCACTGCGTCGCCGTTCACCACGGCCAGTGCGCCGGCTGCGTGGCAGCGCTCGACGACGGCGCGGGCGAAGCGCTCGCGGTCGGCTTCGGGCAGCGCCGGTTCGCGGATCTGCACGAGGCGCAGGTCGCTGGCGAGGGCTGCGTCGAGGCGCGCCAGCTGGGCGTCGATGCCGATCTCGCCGGCGTGGGTGATGCCGAAGACGCGCGGCAGGCGCAGGGCCTTCAGGATCGGGCCGTTGGCTGGCAGCATGGGGCCGATGTCCATCGCGTCGGCCCGCTGCCAGCTGAGGGCGGAATGCACCCGGTCGTGGATCTCGCCGCGCCAGGCGCTGACCTCGAAGAAATGCAGGCTGACGTGGGCGTGCTCATACACATGCTCGCGGGTGATCCACGGGTAGGCCGTGTCCACCTGCATGCCGAGCTCCTCGTCCAACTCGCGGATCAGGGCGTCCCGCGGGGTTTCGCCGGGTTCGACCTTGCCGCCGGGGAATTCCCAGTAGCCGGGGTAGAAAGTGTCGGAGGCGCGCTGGCCGAGCAGAAAGCTGCCGTCGGGGCGGGTGATCACCGCGGCGGCCACATGGACGATCTTCCTCATTCTGCGTAGTGCCCCGCGTAATCCCGGGCGAACTGCCAGGCCACCCGGCCGCTGCGCGAGCCGCGCAGCAGGGCCCACTGCAGCGCTTCGCCGCGGGCGCCGGCGACGGCCTCGGACGGCACGCCGAACTCCCCGAGCCAGTGGTTCACCACCTTGAGGTATTCGTCCTGGCTGAAGGGGTAGAAGGAGATCCACAGGCCGAAACGCTCGGAAAGCGAGATTTTCTCCTCGACAGCCTCGGCCGGGTGCACCTCGCCGTCGAGGTGCTTGGTGGCGGCGTTCTCGGCAAAATATTCCGGCATCAGGTGGCGGCGGTTGGAGGTCGCGTAGATCAGCACGTTGTCGGGCACCGCCGCCAGCGAGCCGTCGAGGACGCTCTTGAGGGCCTTGTAGGCGGGCTCACCGTCTTCAAATGAGAGGTCGTCGGTGAACAGGATGAAGCGCTCCGGCCGGCCGTGGAGCAGCTCGACGATGTCGGGCAGGTCGATGAGATCGTCCTTGTCCACCTCGATGAGGCGCAGGCCATCGGCGGCGAACTCGGTGAGCAGGGCCTTCACCAGCGATGACTTGCCGGTGCCGCGGGCGCCGGTGAGGAGCACGTTGTTGGCACGTTTGCCGGCCAGGAACTGGCGGGTGTTGGCGACGATACGGGCTTTCTTGTCGTCGATGTCCTGCAGGTCATCAAGGCGGATCTGGTGCGGGCGGGGCACCGGCACTAGCGCTGCCGACTTGTGCTTGCGGCGCCAGCGGAAGGCGGTGGAGGCGGCCCAGTCGGGGGCGGTGGGGGCGGCCGGGAGCAGGCCTTCGAGGCGTTCGAGCAGGCGCTCGGCGCGGGCCAGGAATTGGTTGAGGTCAGTCATGGGGCGGGGTGTCGGTGTCTTTGTTCTTCGGGGCGCGCAGGGCCAGCCACACGATGGCGAGGAGCACCGCGGCGATGCCGATTTCGAGGCCGATCAGCCACATGCTGCGCTCCTTTCGTAAGCCCGGGCCGGCGTGGCGCTGGTTATACTCGGGCGGCTATTGATTGCCAGCCGCGAGTGTACCCCATCCATGTTTCCCGTTTTTCGTCCCGCCCGCTCCATCCGTCTGATTCCCGCGCTCGCCGCGCTGCTCCTCGCCGCCTGTGCGACGGCTCCGCGCCCGGCCGGCGAGCCGCAGCCCCGCCCGGCACCCGCGCCGGCCCCTTCGGCGCAGCCGGCGCCG
>JAKLLM010000070.1 GCA_023150125.1 Zoogloea sp. | reverse complement strand
GGGTTGAGCGAACGACCGCCGGCACCCGTCGCCTGGCCGGGGCGGCCCGTCGCCAGCCGGCCGAGCTGCACCGGCGCGCCCCGGCCACCCGCCAGCCGGAGCGCCTGCACCGGGCTGGCGAGGAGCAGCGCCACCCCGCCTTCACCGGGCACCCGCTGCTCGGGGTGAGAGGCCGGGAACAGGCGCCCCCGGCCCGCCCAGCCGGCAAGAAGGCGCGCGTCGAGGGCCGACACGGCCGAGGCCAGCAGCACCAGGCGCTCGGCGTCCGGCTCGCGGTTCAGCGCCACGCAGATGTCGTCCACCTGCCGCAGGGCGGCCGCGTCATCGGCCGCCGGCACCAGCGAGAGCTCGCAGCGGCCGGGCGCGAAGCCGGCGAAGTAGGTGCGCTGCAGCCAGCTGTGGAGCCACGGGAAATGGGCCGTATCCCAGTGGGCGGGCAGCAGGCAGATGCAGCGCAGCTGCAGCCCCGGCCGCGCGACGAGGCCGGCAATGCGCTGGAGCCCCTCGCGCAGCACGCCGTCCAGCAAGGCCAGGCTGCGCAGCACCTCGTCGCTGGCGAGCCAGGCCTCCTGGGCGGGCAGGCCGACCTGCAGGCGCTCGGCGACGCCGTCCACGTCGAGGCCCTCGACCTCGGCGACGAAGACCGGGAAGCCCGCCTCGTCCACCAGCCGCGCACTGGGCCGCGGGCGCTCGCCCGCCCCGATGGCAGCCCACAGCGCCGTGCCGGAGCGCCCGCCCGGCGTGACCATCCAGGCATCGAGCAGGCCCAGGCTGAGGCCGCGGCCGGCGGCCGCGCTGTGCCGCCGGGTCGCGGCGACGGGATCGTCATTGAGCGTGGCCGCCCCGGCCGGCACCGTGACCGGCTGCAGCGCAAGGATGTGATCGATGCAGCCACGCACCAGGAAATACCCACCGATCAGGGCCAGCGGCAAGGCACCGAGGTGGAGGGCGAGGTCGACGGCCGTCGGCTCGTGGCCGTTCGCATCCCACCAGCCGAGCACCAGCCCCCACACGCAGGCGGTCGCCATCAGGCAGCTCCCCAGCATATTGATGAATGTTGGCGCCATCCCGTTGCTCCGGCTCAGTCGGCCCCGGGGGCATCGCCCGCAGGTGGCTCCGGCGTGGCCGCCACCCGGCCCAGCACGCCCTTGCGGCGCAGCTCGACGTGCCCGAGGTCACGCATCTTCCAGCGCCCGCCCCAGGTGAGTCCGGCCTGCTCGGCGATCTCGCCGTACAGTTGATAGCCGCGCATCGCCCACGGATCGCGCTCGGAGATCACCACCTTGCCATCGCGGAAGAAGGCCAGGTCGGCGGCCAGGCCGTGCTGGTGGTAGCTCATGTTGGCCCGCGCCTGGGTGACGTGGCTGCCCTGCTCGAACAGCCGGGCCTGCCGCTCGGGGCTGCGGTAGCCCTCGATCAGCGCCATCCGGTAGCCGTGGCGCTCCTCCATCAGCTTGAAGACCACCAGCAGGCGCTGGGTGAACTCGGCGTCGAGCAGCCGCCAGTTGCGGCTGGCATGGACGATGCCCGGGCGGACCTGCTCGACCTCCCGCGTCGTGAACACTGCCGGCGGCAGGGGCGGCGGCGGCACCAGCTGCTCGCCCTCGAGGAGGACTGCGATCTGCCTGTCGGTCACCCGCTGCTCGTCACCGAAATCGAAGATGGCCGGCCCGCGCAGCCCGAGCACCAGCAGGGTCGGCACCACGAGCAGCAGCAGGGCGCCGGCCAGCTGCGCCGGATGTGCCGCCAGCGCACCGCCCAGCCGCCGCGAGAACCGCGACACCGGCGCCGCACCCGTCATCACGGCGCCCCGCCAGGCCGCTGCCAGGCGGGCCCGCTGCCCCGGAAAGACACACAGCAGGGCCCCGCCCGCGACGGCCAGAAAGGCGGCGAGAACGCCATACACGATCACGACGGGCGCCCCTTGCCCGCCCCGGCGCCGCCCTGCAGCCAGGGCGTGGCCGCGCGGCGCCCCGGCAGGCCTCGCGCGCCGACGGCAGGAAAACAGGTGACAGCTTGTCGCATACGCAGTCATGACATGAGGAAATCATCCAGGGGGATGGCGGATTGGGCCGGAAACCCCGAAAAATCGCACGGCCTATGGCGATGTCGTTTAAGTCTAATACAATTGGATTTCACGTGTAATCCGGAATTGCAATGACGCCCCCCATCAGCCCGGACGGCCCGCCGCACGAAGCCCCCCATCTCACCGCCCGGGCCACCGGCGCCCCGCGGCCCGCCGTGAGCATCCTGAGCGACCTCAACCCCGGTCGGGTGCGGCTGGCGCCGGCTGCCGCCCGCTCCGGCAGATGGAAGTGGGTGCTGCCCCCGCTGCTGACGGCGCTGGTCGGTGGAGCCTTCCTGCTTGGACGGCAGGCCCCCGGGCCGGCCCCCGCACCCGACGCGCCCCTGGCCCGCCCCCGGCCCCCGATCGCCGACGCCCTCCCGCCCTTGCGCGTCGCGCCGCCCGACACCGGCGGAGGCGCAATCATCCGGGAGCCCTCGCCAGCCCCCACCAGCCTCCACGCGCCCGACACGCCCGACACGCCCGCGAGCCCCGGGGCGAGCGGCGCCTCCCATCCCCCGCCGCGCCCCACGTCACGCCACCGCCCGCCAGGGCCGCAAGTGGCAGGGACCCCCACCGGGACGACCGAAGCCCCACGCAGCCCACCCCAGCCAGGCCGGTCCGCCGAGCGGGACGTGGACATCATCACCGCCATCGTCAGGTAAGGCAGTCGGCGCCCGCCCTTGACCTGGATCAGTGGCCCCCCGCCGCAACGGCCTGACACTTTCCCGCAGTCACCGCCATCCGCGCAGGGCGGCTCCCAGCGCAATATGGTGCGGGGTGACGAGCGCCTTCGCCGCAGCGGCCCCGGCACTTCGACGACGGGCGTTGCGCAAGCAGGCGCCGTCCACAATAATCAGGATGTATGGAAGCCCCGCTGCCCCAGCAGTCCCTTTTCCCGGAAAGGCCGCAACCATGTCCCCACGCCGCCGCCTGGCAGCCACCCTGACCGCACTCGCGCTCGCTGGGTGCGCCGCCAAGCCGATCGCCCTGCCCCCCATCTTCAAGCCCGACCCCACGGTGGTCCGCCTCCAGCTCACCGCCGACGCCACGGTCAATGCCGACAGCCGCGGCCGGGCCACGCCGGTGGTGGTCCGCTACTACGTGCTGCAGAACACCGCGGCCTTCGACGGCGCCGACTTCTTCTCGCTGTTCGAGCGCGACGAGGCCCTGCTCGGCGCCGCCGTGCTGGCCCGCGAGGAAGTCACCCTGAAGCCCGGCCAGGCCCTCAAGGCCGAGCTCACGCCCCCGGGCGAGGCAAAGCACCTCGCCGTCCTCGCCGCCTATCGGGATGTCAATAAAATACGCTGGCGGGCAACGGCTCCCATCCCCCAGAATAAGACCACGGCCTACACTGTGCGGATCGGCGCCCAGGGCATCAGCATCAGCCCCCAGTCGCCCTGAACGCGGTGCAGGCGCCGGCTGGCACCCCATCAACCTGATCCCGAAAGCCGCCATGTCCTGGTACAGCAAAGTCGTGTGGTCGGAGGGGCTGTTCCTGCGGCCCCAGCATTTCCAGCAGCAGGACCGGCACGCCGAATGGTATGTCGAGGCGCGCAGCCGGGCCGCCGGCGGGCTGTTCTGGGGCTTCACCCAGCTCGAGATCGACGAGGCCGCCCTCGCCACCGGCAAGGTCGCGCTGGCGGCGGCGCGGGGCGTGCTGCCCGACGGCACCCCCTTCGATTTCCCCGCCACCCACCCCGCGCCGGTGGCCCTCGACATCCCGCCCGACACCCGTAACGCCGTCGTCTACCTGGCCCTGCCCCTGCGCCGCGCCCAGAGCCCCGAGGCCGCCCCCGACGGCGACCCGGCCGCCCACCTGGCCCGCTACACCCCGGTCGAGGAGAGCCTCGTCGATGCCGCCGGCAGCGACGGCGCCAGCGAGCCCATCGAGGTCGCCCACCCGCGCCTGGTGCTGGCCCTCGCCGACCAGCTCTCCGACGCCTTCGTGCGGGTCGGCGTGCTGCGCGTCGTCGAACGGCGCCCCGACAACAACCTGCTCGTCGACAAGGCCTACATCCCGCCCGTGCTGGCCTGCCGGGCCTCGCCGGTGCTCGGCGGCTTCCTGCGCGAGATCCGCGGCCTGCTCGGGCAGCGCGGCGACGCCCTGGCCGCGCGGCTGGCCCAGCCCGGCGCCGGCGGCGTGGCCGAGATCGCCGACTTCATATTCCTGCTCACCGTCAACCGCCACCAGCCGGTGTTCGACCACCTCGCCGAGCTCACCCAGCTCCACCCCGAGCGCCTGTTCAGCCAGCTGCTGGCCCTCTCCGGCGAGCTCGCCACCCTCGTCGGCAGCGAGCGGCGGCCAGCCCCGCTGCCGGCCTACAACCACGACGCGCTGGAGGCCTGCTTTGCGCCGCTGATCCGCGACATCCGCCGGGCCCTCGCCACGGTGCTCGAACAAAACGCCATCCAGATCGAGCTGCAGGACCACAAGCAGGGCCGCTTCGTCGGCCTCGTCGGCGACCGCAGCCTGCTGCGCCACGCCGGCTTCGTGCTGGCGGTGAATGCCCAGGTGCCCAGCGAAACCCTGCGCACCCGCTTCCCGGCCCAGGCCAAGCTGGGCCCCGTCGAAAAGATCCGCGAGCTGGTCAACCTGCAGCTGCCGGGCATCGCCCTGCGCCCGCTGCCGGTGGCCCCGCGGCAGATCCCCTTCCATGCCGGCTTCAGCTACTTCGAGCTCGACAACGGCGGCGAGCTCTGGAAGCAGCTCGACAACTCGGGCGGCCTGGGCATCTACGTGACCGGCGACTTCCCGGCCCTCGAACTGTCCCTGTGGGCGATCAGGGCCTGAACGCCCCCACGCATCCTGAACGGAGATCGGCACCATGGCGCACGATGACCCCTTCGCCCAGCCCCCGTCCGACAAGACCCTGATCGTCCCCTCGCCCGGCGCCCGGGCCGCCCGCGCGGCCGCGGCCCAGGGTGCGCAGCCCGCCGCCGCCGCGTATTTCGAGCGGGTCGACCTCGCCACCCTCGACTGGGATTCCGGCCTCAACCCCCTCGTCGCCGCCGCCAACCCCCTGCTCAACCTGGTGCCCCAGTTCCGCCAGGCCCGCCACCCCGACCCGCAGGGCCTGCGCGAGACCCTGGCCCGCGCCATCGGCGTGTTCGAGCAAAAAGCCCAGGCCCACGGCGTCTCCCACGAACACCTGATGGCCGCCCGCTACGCCCTGTGCACCTTCCTCGACGAAGCCGCCGCCAACACCCCCTGGGGCGACAAGGTGTGGGCCCAGCGCAGCCTGCTGGTGCAGTTCCACAACGAAGCCTGGGGCGGCGAGAAGTTCTTCCAGCTCCTCGGCAAGCTGGCCGAAAACCCCGCCGCCCACCGCAACCTGCTCGAGCTCTTCTACATCATCCTGTCGCTGGGCTTCGAAGGGCGCTACCGGGTGCAGCAGAACGGCCGCGCCCAGCTCGCCACGGTGCGCGAACGCCTCGCCCAGATGCTCGTCAAGGAGCGCGGCGAGCCCGAACGCGAACTCTCCCCCGCCTGGCAGACCACCGCCGTGCGGGCCCGCCCGCTGCGCGAAAGCCTGCCCCTGTGGGCGGTGGCGGCGATCACCGCGCTGCTGCTGGCGCTGGTGTACATGTTCGCCTCCTTCGCCCTCAACCGGCACTCCGACCCCACCTTCGCCGCCATCCTGGCCCTCAAGGCCGGCGCCGCGCCGCCACCGCCCCCGGCCGCCCCCGCCGCACCGGCGCCGGCCCGGCTGGCGCACTTCCTGGCCGACGAGATCCAGGCCGGGCGCGTCGCGGTGCGTGACCTCCCCGACCGCAGCATCGTCACCGCCCGCGGCGATGGCCTCTTCGAGCCCGCCAGCGCCACCCTGTCGCCAAGCTTCACCGCGCTCCTGGAGCGCATCGGCCAAGCCGTCGCCCGGGTGGACGGCAGCGTGCTGGTGCGCGGCCACACCGACAACCGGCCGATCCGCTCGGCGCGCTTCCCGTCCAACTGGCACCTCTCCCAGGCCCGCGCCGACGCGGTGGCCGCCGCCCTCGCCCCGCAGCTGGGCGCCCGCGCCCACGTCAAGACCGAAGGCAGCGCCGACAGCGAACCGCTGATGAGCAACGACACCCCCGACGGCCGGGCCCAGAACCGCCGCGTCGAGATCATCGTGTTTCCGGCAGCCCCACGTACGAGGGTCGAATGATGAAAAAGCTACTCGCCCTGCTGCTTCATCCGGTGCTCCTGAAAGCCGCCGGGCTCGTCGCCCTGGCCCTGGTGGTGTGGCACGTCGGCCCGCTGGTGTCGATTGCCGGCAAGACGCCCCTCGAACCCGAGCCCGCCCGCTGGGCCGTGATCGGCGCGCTGGTGCTGGCCTTCGTGCTGCGCGAGCTGCTCACCCGCCTCAAGGCCCGCGCCAGCAACGCCAAGCTCCTCGACGGCCTGCTCGGCAAGGGCACGCCCGCCCCCGCCGAATCCGCCGAGGTGGCCACCCTGCGCCAGCGCTTCGGCGAGGCGGTCGACATCCTGCGCCACAGCCGCAGCGCCAGCTCCGGCGGCGGCCTGGCCCGGCTGGCCGCCCTCGGCTCGGGCCGCTACCTTTACCAGCTGCCCTGGTATGTCTTCATCGGCGCCCCCGGCTCGGGCAAGACCACCGCGCTGATCAACTCCGGCCTGCGCTTCCCCCTCGCCGAGAAGCTCGGCACCCACCAGATCAAGGGCGTCGGCGGCACCCGCAACTGCGACTGGTGGTTTGCCGACGAGGCCGTGCTGATCGACACCGCCGGCCGCTACACCACCCAGGATTCCGACGCCGCTGCCGACCGCGAAGCCTGGCAGGGCTTCCTCGCCCTGCTGCGCAAGCACCGCCCGCGCCAGCCGCTCAACGGCGTGCTGCTCACCGTCAGCCTGGGCGACCTGCTGGCCCAGACCGACAGCGACGCCACCCGCCACGCCGACGCCCTGCGCGCCCGCGTCCAGGAGCTCTACGCCCAGCTCGGCGTGCGGCTGCCGATCTACATCCTGGTCACCAAGGCCGACCTCATAGCCGGCTTCAACGAGTTCTTCGCCAACCTCGGCAAGGAGGCGCGCGACCAGGTGTGGGGCGTCACCTTTGCCGACCTCGACAACCCCGACGCCCTCCAGGGCCTGCCGCCGCAGCTGGCGGCCCTCCACGAGCGCATCAGCGGCCAGCTCATCCCCCGCCTGCAGGGTGAGGCCGACCTCGCCAAGCGCGGCCTCATCGCCGCCTTCGACCAGCAGTTCGGGCTGGCCAGCCGGCTGCTCGACGCCTTCCTGCAAAAGGTTTTCGCCAGCTCCGGCTACGACCACCCGCTGATGGTGCGCGGCGTGTATTTCACCAGCGGCACCCAGGAGGGCAACCCCATCGACCGGGTGATGGCCAGCCTGGGCGGCGCCTTCGGGCTGGAGCGCCGCGTGCTGCCGCCGCCCGAGGGCAGCGGCAAGAGCTTCTTCCTGACCCGCCTGCTCAAAGATGTGGTGTTTGCCGAGCAGCGCGTCGGCGGCGCCAACCTCAAGTGGGAACGCCGCCGCAGCCTGATCCACACCGGCGTCCTGGCCGCCATGGGCCTGCTGGCGGTCGGCCTGCTGATCGGCTGGAGCTTCAGCTACCTGCGCAACAGCAGCTACGTGGATGAGGTCGACGCCGCCACCCAGGCCGCGGCGCCCCTCGTCGCCAGGGCCGGGGCGGCATCCGACAGCGAGCTCCTCGACATCCTCGGCGTGCTCGACACGGTCAGCGGGCTCCCCGCCACCGCCACCCGCCCGGCGGGCGAAACCCCCGCCGGCATGGGCCTCGGGCTGTTCCAGGGCGACAAGCTCGACGCCGCCGCCGCCCAGTCCTACCGCGGCCTGCTGCGCGACGCCCTGCTGCCCCGCCTGGCCCGGCGCATCGAGGCCCAGCTGCGCAGCCAGGACGGCAGCAACCTCGAGTTCGCCTACGAAACCCTCAAGGCCTACCTCATGCTAGGCGACCCGGCCCACTTCGACGCCGAGGCCCTGAAGGCCTGGATCAGCCTCGACTGGGACCGCAACCTGCCGCGCGACGTGAGCGCCGACCAGCGCGCCGCCCTCGCCGGCCACCTCAACCAGCTCTTCGCCGACGGGCCGGTGGCCTCGCCGGTGGTGCAGGACGCCACCCTCGTGGCCCGCAGCCGCGAGATGCTGCTGCGCTACACCCTGCCTGACCGCATCTACAGCCGCCTCAAGCGCCAGGGCGTCGGCGCCGAGATCCCCGAATTCACCATCGAGCGCGCCGCCGGCCCCAGCGCCACGCTGGTATTCACCCGCAAGAGCGGCGCCCCGCTCACCCGCGGCATCGCCGGGCTATACACCTACGACGGCTACCACAAGGGCTTCACCAAGGCCGTCGACGCGGTGAGCGCCCGGCTGCTCGACGAAGAAGCCTGGGTGCTCGGCACCCGCCGCGACCGCAGCGTCGACGCCGCCGCCGTGTCGCGGGACGTGCGGCGGCTCTACCTCGCCGACTACGCCCGCCAGTGGGAAGCCCTGCTGGCCGACATCGGCCTGGTTCGCGCCCCCGGCCTCAGCCAGAGCATCCAGGTCGCGCGGGTGCTGTCGGGGGCCGACTCGCCGCTACCCCGGCTGATGCGGGCGATCTCCCGCGAGACCACCCTGACCCCACCCGAGGGCGCCAAGACCATGGCCGACCAGGCCGGCGAAAAGCTCGCCAGCGCCAAGCAGGAGCTCGGCAAGGTGCTCGGCCTGGGGGCGGGCGGCGCAACCGGCCCGGCCGCGGCCCCGCGGGAACGCCTCGAATCCATCGTCGACGACCGCTTCGTGCAGCTGCGCCAGCTGGTCGCCGGCGACGGCAAGGGCGCCCCGATCGACGGCGTCACCCAGCTCCTCAACGATGTTTACGTGCAGCTGTCGGCTACCGAGACGGCGATCAAGGACAAGGTCGCGCCGCCCCCGGGCGACGCCGCCGCGCGGGTCAAGGCCGAAAGCGCCCGGCTGCCCGAGCCGATCCGCTCGATGCTGCAGCAGCTCTCCAGCGCCGGCACCAGCCAGACCCTGGCTGCCACCCGCGAGAGCCTTTCGTCGGCGGTGGGCGCCCAGGTCGGGCAGTTCTGCCACCTGGCCACCGACGGCCGCTACCCCTTCGTGCGCAACAGCAACCGCGACGTGACGCGTGAAGACTTCGCCCGCCTGTTCGCCCCCGGCGGGCTGATCGACGACTTCTTCCAGAAGAACCTCGCGCCCTACGTGGACACCTCCACCCGCCCGTGGAGCTTCAAGCGGGTGCAGGAGCAATCCCTCGGCGGGCCCGGCAACCTGGCCCAGTTCCAGCGTGCCGCGACGATCCGCGACGTGTTCTTCCGCGGCGGCGGCTCGGTGCGCCTGGATTTCAAACCCCTCGAGATGGACCCGGCGATCACCCAGTTCACCCTCGACGTGGACGGCCAGCTGGTCAAATATGCCCACGGCCCGCAGGTGCCGCAATCCATCCAGTGGCCCGGCAGCAAGGGCGGCGTGTCGGCGCGCATCCAGATCACCCCGCCCGGCCCCGGCGGCACCTCGGGCCAGACCACCGAGGGCGCCTGGGCGCTGTTCCGTCTGTTCGACAAGGCGCGGGTCGAAGGCCTCGGCGCCCCCGAGAAGTTCAAGGTCACCTTCGAGGTCGAAGGCCGCCAGGCCAGCTTCGAGGTCACCGCCAGCAGCGTGCAGAACCCCTTCCGCCTGCGCGAACTCGCCGAGTTCCGCTGCCCCGGCGGGCTGTAGGGGGCGGCCATGCAAGCCCCGGCCGGCTGGTACGGCAAGCTGCCCATCCTCGGCGACTTCACCCGGCGGCGCCTGCCGCCGGCCTTCATCGACCCGTGGGATGACTGGCTGCAGGCCGGCATCGCCGGCAGCCAGGCGGCCCTCGGCGGCGCCTGGCTCGACAACTATCTCACCGCCCACGTCTGGCATTTCGTGCTGATGCCCGGCGTGCTCGGCCCCCAGGCCTGGGCCGGCGTGTGCAGCCCGTCGGTCGACCGGGTCGGGCGCTACTTCCCCTTCACGCTGGCGGCGCCCCTCGCCCCGGGCGGCACGCCGGCGGCCGTCGGCGAGTGGCTCATCGGGCTCGAGGACATCGCCCGCCTGAGCCTGCAGCTCGAACACGACACCACCCCGCTCGAAGACGCCCTCGAAACACTCGGCCCGCCCCCCGGCGACGCCCACTGCACCCTGCCGCTGCAGGGCCTCGCCGAGCGCCTGGCCCGCCGCGACGAGGCGATCACCCTGCCCTGCGCCGGCCAGGGCCAGCCCGGTGGCAGCCTGCAGGCCCTGGCCACCGCCAGCCTGCTCACCCAGCTCGCCGGCTATTCGGTGTGGTGGTGCTACGACCTCGAGCGCCGCAGCGGCGGCTTCGCGCACCGGAGCTTGCCGGACGCATCGTTTATGGTGAAGATGATCACCTATTCGCCCACCGACTGAGGCCCCGCGCGGCTGCCGACAAGTGTCCGACTCCGACAACAACAAGACCATCGTGCTCGGGGGTGCCGCCGCGGCGCCGGCCAGCCCGCCGCCCGTGCCGCCCCGGGGCGGTGGTTCCGACGTGGCCCTGCCACCGGGCACGCGCCTGTCCGAGTTCGAGATCGTCGACCTGGTGGGCCAGGGCGGCTTCGGCATCGTCTATCTCGCCGACGACCACTCGCTGCAGCGCCGGGTCGCAATCAAGGAATACATGCCCTCGTCGCTGGCCACCCGCGGCCGCGACGCCTCGGTGATCGTCCGCTCGGCGCGCCACGAGGACACCTTCCAGGTCGGCCTGCGCAGCTTCGTCAACGAAGCCCGGCTGCTCGCCCAGTTCGACCACCCGGCCCTGCTCAAGGTTTACCGCTTCTGGGAGGCCAACGGCACCGCCTACATGGCGATGCCCTACTACGCCGGCAAAACGCTCAAGCAGGCGCTCAAGGAGCGCGTCGGGGAGCCCCCCGACGAGGCCTGGATCCGCAAGATCCTCTCGCCGGTGATGGACGCCCTCGAGCTGATGCACCACGAGAACTGCTTTCACCGCGACGTGGCGCCCGACAACATCATGCTGCTGCGCGACGACCGCCCGGTGCTGCTCGACTTCGGCGCCGCCCGGCGGGTCATCAGCGACATGACCCAGGCCCTCACGGTGATCCTCAAGCCCGGCTACGCCCCCATCGAGCAGTACGCCGAGATGCCCGGCATCAAGCAGGGGCCCTGGACGGACATCTACGCGCTGGCGGCCGTCGTGTATTTCACCATCACCGGCCGCACCCCGCCCCCGGCGGTCGGGCGGATGATGCAGGACTCCTACGAACCCCTCGCCACCCTCGCTGCCGGGCGCTACTCGGCGCGCTTTCTCGAGGGCATCGACACCTGCCTGCGCGTGAAGGGCGACGAACGCCCCCAGACCATCGCCGAGATGCGCGCCCTGCTGGGCCCGGGCGAGGCCGCCGCGACGCTCTACGTGCCGCCGGAAAGCGTAGCGCCCACCGAGAGCCCGACAACCGAGCTCGGCACGCAGATCCGCACCACCGCCTACATCCCCACCAGCAGCCCGGCGGAACCCACCCCCGAGGCCCCCGCCCCGAGCGCCCCGCCCACCCCGGCCAAGGCGCCACCGCCCGCGGCGGGCACAGCCCCGGCGCGCTCCCGGATGCCGCTCTACGTCGGCGGGCTGGCCGTCGTCGTCGCCATTGCCACAGGCGTTTACGTGTCACAGCAGAAGGAAGCCCCCCCGGCGGCGCCCACCGCGAAAGTCGAACCGCCCCCCACTGCGCCGTCACCCGCGCCAGCCCCGCAGCCCTTGGCCCCGCCCGAAGCCCCACCCCGGCCGGCCGAACCCCAGCCCCTTGGCCAGGCCCTGGCCGCCGTGGTGGCGGGCTCCGACAGCGCCTTTGCGCTCAAGGTGGACAAGGTCCGCACGCCGCTCACCATCGGCCGCGACGCCCTCAGTTTCAGCCTCAGCAGCCAGCGCAGCGGCCAGCTCTACGTGTTGCTGTGGGACAAGGCCTCGGGCCGGCTGGCGCAGATCTTCCCCAACGACCTCGACCGCCACAACAAGGTGACGGCCGGCAAGCCCTTTACCTTCCCCCGGCCCGACTGGGCCTACGAGGCCGACCCGCCCCAGGGCGACTGGGAGGTGCTCACCATCGTCTCGGAATCCCCGCGGGATTTCACCCTGCTCGGCCTCACCGCCCACCAGGCCGGCGACAGCCTGCCCCAGGCCAGCGTCGAGGCCGCCCTCGGCCAGGCCGGCGGCGGCACGGCCCTGGCCGGCGAGGCG
>JAKLLM010000069.1 GCA_023150125.1 Zoogloea sp. | reverse complement strand
GCCACAAGTGCGAGAAGCCCTGTCCGGTGGACATCGACTTCGGCGACGTGTCGATCAAGATGCGCAACCTGCTGCGCGAGCAGGGCAAGAAGTCGTTCAACCCGGGCAAGGCCGCGGCGATGGCCTTCCTCACCGCCAAGGACCCGGCCACCATCAAGCTGATCCGCACCGGCATGATCGGCTGGGGCTACAAGGCCCAGCGCCTCGGCCACCGCATCGGCAAGAGCCTCGGGCTGATCCAGAACCAGGTCCAGCACCCGCCGGCAACCCTCGGCAAGCCGCCGATCAAGGCCCAGGTGATTCACTTCATCAACAAGCCGATGCCGGCCGGGCTGCCCGCACGCACCTCCCGCGCGCTGCTCGACATCGAGGACGACACCGTCGTCCCGGTGATCCGCAACCCGCAGGTCAAGCGCGACGAATCCGAGGCGGTGTTCTACTTCCCGGGCTGCGGCTCGGAGCGCCTGTTCAGCCAGGTCGGCCTGGCCACCCAGGCCATGCTCTACCAGGTCGGCGCCACCACCGTGCTGCCGCCGGGCTACCTGTGCTGCGGCTACCCGCAGACCGCCGCGGGCGAGGAGGATGCAGGCCAGAAGATCACCACCGACAACCGGGTGCTCTTCCACCGGGTCGCCAACACCCTCAACTACCTCGACATCAAGACGGTGATCGTGTCCTGCGGCACCTGCATGGACCAGCTGCAGAAGTACCAGTTCGAGAAGATCTTCCCCGGTTGCCGGCTGCTCGACATCCACGAATACCTGATGGAGAAGGGCCTCAAGCTCGAGGGCATCACCGGTACCCGCTACATGTACCACGAGCCCTGCCACACCCCGATGAAGGTCCATTCGGGCATCAAGGTGGCCAATGAGCTGATGGGCACGCGGGTCGACCTCTCCGACCGCTGCTGCGGCGAGTCCGGCACCCTCGCGGTGTCGCGCCCCGACATCTCGACCCAGGTGCGCTTCCGCAAGCAGGAAGAGATCGAGAAGGGCGCCGAGAAGCTCCGCGGGGCCGACGCCGCCACGCCGGTCAAGATCCTCACCTCCTGCCCGAGCTGCCTGCAGGGCCTGTCCCGCTACAGCGGCGACGCCGGCGGGGTGGATGCCGACTACATCGTGGTCGAGATGGCCAAGCACATCCTCGGCGAGAACTGGATGGTCGACTACGTGGCCAAGGCCAACAACGGCGGCATCGAGCGCGTGCTGCTGTAAGGCGGCTGCCGCCTCAGCTTCTGTTCCGGGGCCCGCGCAAGCGGGCATCGTCGCATCCGCCCGGCCAGAATCGCGCGTGGCGGCGTCGGGAAAAGGCTTCGTGCTATCCTGCCAGCCCTGTTTTTCCGCGCGTCCGCTGGCTCGGGCGTCCGACGATGAGTGAAGACCAGAATCCCGTCCTGCTGACGGACACCCCGGACGAAGCGGCCAAGCCGGCCCGCCGACGGGCGCCGGCGCGTACATCCCGCAAGAAGGCCGACCCGGCGCCGGAGGCCGCTACGGCCGAGCCCGTCGCCGAGGCCGCGCCCGTTCCGCCCAAACCCAAACGCGCGCCACGCAAGCCGAAGGCCAAGCCCGCCGAGGTGGTGCCTGAACTCGAAGCGGTGCCCACCCCGGTGACGGCCGACCTCTTCGAGGCGCCAGCCGCACCGGCCTCCACACCCGCGCCGGAAGCGCCAGCACTGCTCGCCGCCGAGCCCGGCCTTGCCGTGCTGGATGCACCGGATGCACCGCCGCCGGCCGTGGTGTCCGGGGCCGAGGGCGAGGTGCCGGCGTCCCGCCGCAAGCGCAAGCGCCGCCGTGGCCGCACCGAGCGCGCCGGGAGTGCCGAGCCTGCAGGTGGCGAGGTCACCGAACTCGACGCACCGCTGCCGCCTGCCACGGAGGCGGCTGAAGTCGAGGCCGGCGCCAGCCTGGAGCCTTCGGCCGAAGCCGTCGTGGCCGAGGCCGCTCCGGTGGAGGCCGTCGAGCCTGCGCCGCCGGCGCCCCTCACGGTGGTGAGCCTGGGCCTCGACACCCTGCCGGCGTTGTCCGCCGAGGCACTGGCGGCGCTCAAGGCCGCCCGGGTCGTGCTCGGCAGCGCCGATGCCCTCGACCGTCTCGCCGGCCTCGGGCTGGAGCTGCCCCAGGCCCTGGGGGCGCCCGAATCCGTCCATCTCGACCTGCGCCGCATCGGCCACGCCGGCACCGTGCTGGTGGTGGTCGGAGACGCCGCCGGCGACGGCCCGGCGGCCGAGCTGCTGGCCGAGCTGGGACCCGGCGAGGTGCGCGTGCTGCCCGGTGTCGGCCGTGTGCAGGCCGCCTGCGCGGCGCTCGGCCTGTCGCCGGACGTCGTCTCTGTGGTCGATCTGCGGCGGGCGCCGCTGGCCGCCCTGCGTGGGCAGTTGCGCGCCCATCGCCTGTTCGCGGTGCCGCTGGCCGATGGCGCTGCGCCCGCTGCGGTGGGGCGGCTGCTGGTGGAGTCGGGTTTCGCGGGCGCCCGCGTGTGGGTCTGCGAGTTCGCCGGCGGTGCGCCGATGGCCCGCGCCTGGCTGGCCACCGAGCTGGCCGAGCTGCGCGAGGGCTTCGAGCCGCGGGCGGTGCTGATCGTCGCCACCGGCCCGTCGGCGGGCCTGTTCGCCGAGCTGCCGGGCATCACCACTGAGGCCCTCGGCGACGCTGCCCACGCCGCGCTGCCGCTGGCGGCGCGCCTGCTGGCGCTGGCCTGGCTGCAGCCCGCCGCCTGGGAAACCGGCTGGGCGATCTCCGATGGCGAGGCCAGCCTGGCCCTGGAATGGGCGCGGGCGGTGCCCACTGCACGCCTGCGCGCGGTGGGCGTCGACCCCAGCCTGCTGGGCGTCACGATGGCCCGCGCCGGCATCGGCGAGAACCTTGCGGCGATCCCTGCCGCGTCGCCGCTGCGTTGCCGCGAATGGCCGGCTCCCGAGGCCGTCTTCGTGCGCGGCGGGGTGGGCCTGTCCGACTGGCTGGCTGCGGCCTGGGCCCGGCTGGCGCCCGGCGGCCGCCTGGTGGCGACGGCCGAGGACGACAACGCCCGCGCCGACCTGCTCGCCTTTGCGGCCGAGGTGCCGGCCGAGGCCTGGCAGGAGCTGGCCCTCGCCAGTGGCGAGACGGTGGCCGGCCGCCTGCGGTTTGCCCCGGCCGCGCCGGTGCGCCTCGCCCTGTGGCGCAAGCCCCTCGAAACCTGAACTGGCTGGGAATACTGACATGCCTGATTCTAATTCTCCCCCCCAGCGCTCTCCGGCCCGGCCGGGCTGGGTCTATCTGGTGGGTGCAGGCCCGGGCGACGCCGAGCTGCTGACCGTGCGTGCCCTGCGCCTCCTGGGTGAGGCCGACGTGCTGGTCTACGACAACCTGGTGAGCAAGGAAGTCCTCGCCTGCGTGCCGGCCAGCGTCGAGCGCATCTATGTGGGCAAGAAGGCGTCCCACCACGCTCTGCCCCAGGGCGAGATCAACCTGCTGCTGGTCAGCCTGGCCCGGCAGGGGCGCAAGGTGGTGCGCCTGAAGGGCGGCGACCCGTACATCTTCGGGCGTGGCGGCGAGGAAGTGGAAGAGCTGGTGCAGGCCGGCGTGTCCTTCGAGGTGGTGCCCGGCATCACCGCCGCCTCGGGCATCAGCGCCTACGCGGGGATTCCGCTGACCCACCGCGACTTCGCCCAGGCCTGCATCTTCGTCACCGGCCACCTGAAGGACGGCACCGTCGACCTCGACTGGGAGATGCTCGCCCGCCCGCGCCAGACCGTGGTCTTCTACATGGGCGTCACCCAGCTGCCGGCGATCTGCGAGCAGCTGGTGGCCCACGGCCTGCCGGCCACCACGCCGGCGGCGGTGGTGCGGCGTGGCACGACCAGTGCGCAAAAGGTGGTCAGCTCCGATCTCGGCCATCTGGCCCAGGCGGTCCAGGAGGCGGGCATCGTCCCGCCGGCACTGACCATCGTCGGCGAGGTGGTGGGCCTGCAGGAGCGCCTGGCCTGGTTCAAGCCGGAGCAGGCGTCGTGAGCGCGCTGGCGTGTCCGGCGCTGTTCGTCGCGGCGCCGGCCTCGGGGCAGGGCAAGACGACGGTCACCGCGGCGCTGGCCCGGCTGCATCGCCGCCAGGGTCGCCGGGTGCGGGTGTTCAAGTGCGGGCCGGATTTCCTCGACCCGCAGATCCACGCGGTGGCCAGCGGGGCACCGGTGTACAACCTCGACCTGGGCATGTGCGGCGAGGCCGACGCTGCCTGGCGGCTGCATCAGGCTGCGGGCGAGGCCGACCTGATCCTCGTCGAAGGGGTGATGGGCCTCTTCGACGGCAAGCCCTCGGGCGCCGACATCGCCCGCCGGTTCGGCATTCCGGTGATGGCGGTGATCGACGCCAAGGCGATGGCCCAGACCTTCGGCGCCCTCGTGCATGGCCTGGCCACCTGGCAGCCCGATCTGCCGTTTTCGGGGGTGCTCGCCAACCACGTGGGCAGCGAGGGGCATGCCCGGCTGCTGCAGGAGAGCCTCTCTCCCAGCATGGCCTGGTACGGCGCGCTGCCGCGGGACGAGGCGGCGGCGCTGCCCGAACGCCATCTCGGCATCCTGCAGGCCGCCGAGATCGCCGACCTGGACGAGCGCCTCGACCTGCTGGCCGATCACCTCGCCCGCACGGGCGCGGCCGATCTTCCGGCTCCGGTGGAGTTTCCGGCCGTGCCGCTGCCGCCTGTGGCGCCGCTGCTGGCGGGCCGGCGGGTTGCCATCGCCCGGGACGCCGCCTTCGGTTTCATCTACCCGGCCAACCTGGACGTCCTGGAGGCCCTCGGCGCGCAGCTGGCCTTCTTCTCGCCCCTGGCCGACGAGCCGCTGCCGGCGTGCGATGCGCTGTGGCTGCCGGGCGGCTACCCGGAGCTCCACGCGGCGCAACTGGCCGCCAACCCGCGCTGGCTGGCCGGCCTGCGGGCCCACGCGGCGGCAGGCAAGCCGCTGCTCGCCGAATGCGGCGGCATGATGAGCCTCTTCGAGACTTTGACCGACAAGGAAGGCGCCTGCCACCCGGGGGCCGCGCTGCTGCCCGGTCACACCCGCATGCAGGCGCGGCTGGCGGCGCTCGGCACGCAGGTGGTGGAGCTGCCGGAAGGCCGCTTTGCCGGGCACACCTTTCACTACTCGAAGAGCGAGACGCCGCTGCAACCCCTGGCCCGGGCCACGTCACTCACAGGCCGCGAGGGTGAGGCGGTGTACCGGCTGGGCGGGACGACCGCTTCATACGTGCATTTCTATTTTCCGTCGAACCCGACGGCGGTGGCGGCCTTGTTCGGCGCTGCGGTGGGCGCTTGAGGCGGTGCCGCGGCCCGCGGCCCGCGGCTCAGTGCCCCTTGAGGGCGTAGATGCCGGGGGCGTTGCGCCAGTAGCCCTTGTAGTCCATGCCGCCGCCAAACAGGAAGCGGTCGGCTACGTCGAGCCCGGTGAAGTCGGCGCGCATGCCCGGGTAGGCCTTGCGCTCGTGCATCTTGTGGACCAGCACCGCGGAGACGACTTCGCGGGCGCCTTCGCTCTTCAGGTAGTCGATGATGGCGGCGAGGGTGTGGCCCTCGTCGAGGATGTCGTCGAGCACCAGCACGGTGCGCCCGCGCAGATCCTGCGTGGGGCGCACGCGCCAGTCGAGCAGCGTGCCCTCGAGGGCATGGCCGTAGCGGGTGGCGTGCAGGTAGGCCAGCTCGAGGGGGAAGGGCAGGCGCGGCAGCAGGCGTCCGGCGAGCACCAGGCCGCCGTTCATGACGGCGTAGATCAGCGGGTTCTTGTCGTGCAGCCGGGCGGTGATGTCGGAGGCGAGGCGGCCGAGGGCCTGGTCGACGTCTTCGGCGCTGCACAGGCAGTCGGCCTCTTCACGCGCACGGCGGATTTCGTCGAGATCGACAGTCATGGGTGTGGTCGCGGAGTTCAGGAAACCAGTGTCCGGACGCGCTGCAGCAACTGCCAGCCGACCCAGCCGCGGCGCGCCCAGCGCAGGGCCGCGCGGGGGCGGGCGACGAGCACGAAGATGGCGACGCCGGACAGGATGGGCGCGTTGTCCCGCGCCCAGCGTACGCTGTCGGCGATGCGGTCTATGCCGCCCAAGACCGGTGCGAAAGCCCGCGCGTGCCCGACGAGGGCTTCGCGCTGTTCGGCGCTGCGGATCTGCAGGCGCTGCTTGCGCAGGGCGAGCGCGACGAGTTCGGGGCTCATTGCTTGGGGCGCAGGGTTTCGCGGTCCTGGGCGATCTCGGCCAGGCTGGCGGCAAAGAGGCGCGAGCCTGCGCGCAGACGGGTCGCAGCCCGAGTGCCGGCCCACACGCCGACGGCCAGCAGCACGGTGGTGGCGAGGCCCAGCGCCAGGAGGCGGTGGCTGTCCCAGAACAGCACGGTGAGGAAGATGAGCAGGAACACCACGCCGAAGCCGATGAAGAGCGCGGCGAGGACAGTGTCGAAGAGGAAGCCGCCGGCCCGCAGCTTTTCTTCCTTGAGCTCGACGGAGAACAGCTCAAGCCGCGTCTGCAGCGTGGCCAGACCGGAATCGGCGAGCCCCCGCAGGGACTCGCCGAGGCGCGTGGGCGCGGGGTCGCTCATGCGGCGCTTAGCGGCGGTTGACCAGCAGGCCCAGCAGGAAGCCGACACCGGCGGCGACACCGACGGACTTCCAGGGGTTGTCGTGGACGTAGTCGTCGGTGGCGCGGGCGGCGGCCTTGGTCTTCTGGACGACGGCGGCTTCGAGATCCTGCAGCTTGTACTTGGCCGAGGTCAGCTTGTCGGTGAGGCGCACGCGCACGTCGGCAACCTTGTCACCGGCCTGGCCAGCGGTGAGTTTCAGCAGCTCTTCGGTGTCGGCGACGACCGCCTTGAAGTCGGAAACGAGCTTGTCTTTCGTAACTTGGGAGTCGTTCATGGTGTTCTCCAGGGTGATGACCGGGTAGTCGGAATACGCTGAAACCATCGCGGGGCGTGCCGGGTGATCCCGCATGTCTTGAGGCCTAGGCTAATCCCAATCGCTTCCGAAGGCAATTCGAGCCAGCCGGTAAACAGGTGGGCTATCAAACTATGGACCACCCGCGATGCACTCAGTTCTTTCAAATCGGCGCCTGCCCGACTATCATTGAAACCCATTTTGGGTTAAAACTCGAGGTTCAGGGCCGGTGGGGGTGGTCGTAGTCCACCGTGAGCGGCGCGTGGTCGCTGAAGCGCTGGTCTTTGTAAACGGCGCTGCGGACGGCGCGGGCGCCGAGTTCGGGGGTGGCGAGCTGGTAGTCGAGGCGCCAGCCGACGTTCTTTGCCCAAGCCTGGCCGCGGTTCGACCACCAGGTGTAGCAGGCGTCGGTGGCGTCGGGATGGAGCTGGCGGTAGGTGTCGACCCAGCCCTGTTCGTCGAAGAGGCGGGAGAGCCAGTTGCGTTCTTCAGGCAGGAAGCCGGAGTTCTTCTGGTTGGATTTCCAGTTCTTGAGGTCGATCTCCCGGTGGGCGATGTTCCAGTCGCCGCACACGATGACGTGGCGGCCGCTGGCGCGCAGCTCGGCCATGCGGGGCAGGAAGAGATCCATGAAGCGGAACTTGGCGGCCTGGCGTTCCTCGGAGCTGGAGCCTGACGGAAGGTAGAGGGAGATCACCGACAGGTCGTCGAAGTCGGCCTGCAGGTAGCGGCCTTCGGCATCGAATTCGGCGTTTCCCATGCCTTCGATGACGGCGTCGGGCGTCTTTCGGGTGTAGATTCCGACGCCGCTGTAGCCTTTTTTCTCGGCACAGTGGAAATACCCGCTGAACTCGCCAGGTTGTTGCATCTCTGAAGTGAGGTCCGGGAGCTGTGCCTTGAGCTCTTGAACGCAGACCACATCGGCATCCTGATTGTTGAGCCAGGACAGGAATCCTTTCACGCTCGCGGAGCGGATTCCGTTGAGGTTGGCAGTAACGACGCGTAACATTTTGTGTAACTTGGTCCGAATTTTAGGAATAACGTGAATTTTAGCCGCGATTTCATCGAGCTCGCCTGCGACAAGGGCGTGCTGCGTTTCGGGGAGTTCGTCACCAAGGCTGGTCGCCTTTCCCCGTACTTCTTCAATGCGGGCCTGTTCAACGACGGCGCCTCCTTCGGCCGCCTGTGCGACTTCTACGCACGCACCCTGCTGGCCGCCGACCTGCCCTGCGACATGCTGTTCGGGCCGGCCTACAAGGGCATCCCGCTGGTCGCCGGCACCGCGATGCGGCTGGCCGAGCACGGCCACAACCTGCCCTTCTGCTTCAACCGCAAGGAAGCCAAGGACCACGGCGAGGGCGGCACCCTGGTGGGCGCGCCGCTGGCCGGCCGGGTGGCGATCCTCGACGACGTGATCTCCGCCGGGACGTCGGTGCGTGAATCCGTCGAGATCATCCGTGCCCACGGCGCCACGCCGTCGGCGGTGGTGATCGCCCTCGATCGCATGGAGCGCGGCACGGGCAGCCTGTCCGCGGTCCAGGAGGTCGGCCAGACTTACGGCATCCCGGTGCTGGCCGTGGCCACCCTCAAGGATCTCATCGCCTTCCTCCACGACAGCCCGGCGCTCGCCGCCAATCTGGATGCCGTCCAGCGCTACCGGGAAACCTACGGCGTGTCCGGGGACGCCTGAGCCGATGCGACGCGGTGTCCTGTTCTGTGCGCTGTGGATGGCTCTGCCCCTGGGCGCTCAGACGTCGCCCAAAGGCACGGTGTTCTGCTGCACGGACAACGGTCACCAGGTCTGCGGCGACGTGTTGCCGCTCCAGTGTTATGGCAAGGGCTATCGTGAGGTGAGCCCGCAGGGCACGGTGCGGCGCCTCGTCGAGGCCCCACTGACGCCCGAGCAGCTGGCTCGCCGGGAGGCGGAGGAGCGCGCGCGGCGGGCCGAGATCGCCAGCCGACGGGCCGAGAACCGCCGCAACCAGTCCCTCCTCGAGACCTATTCGAGCGTGGCCGACATCGAGACCCGCCGCGACCGGGCGATCGAGGTGGTGGCGCTCGAGCTCAAGCAGGCGGAGGCCCGCCGGGCCTTGATGCTCAAGAAGCGGGAAGGCCTCAACCGTGAGGCCGAGTTCTACCAGAAGCGCGAGATGCCGCCTGCGCTGGCGGCTTCCCTGCGTGAGTCCGACGGCGAGCTGAACGCCCAGAGCCTGCTCGTCGAGGCCAAGCGCCGCGACATCGAGGCGATCCGCAACCGCTACGAGCAGGATCGTGCCCGCTACATCATGCTCACCGAGACCCGCCCCGGCGGCGCAGGCTCGCCGCGCTGAGCTTCCGCTGGTTGAGCCGTCCGGGTCCGCCGGTGCGGCACGACTCTTTTCCTGCCCTTTTTTCGTGCGCACCGCGGATGGCGTGCTGCGTTCCGCCGTAGGCCGTCGGCGATCGTCCGGAAGCGGGCGTCACAATTCATTCAATAAAAATAGGTGACGTTAGTATTTTTGGCGGCGATGTCCCGTTACCCTTGCCGCTAGTGGTTTTCGACGGGCGTGTCTTTTTGCTGCCTGGCCGTTCGTGCAAGAATTTCTGACATTTGCATTGAAGCGAATGGATCTGGAATGAAAACATGAGTGTCGTTTGGGGGGCATCGCCGGTCGTGGGGCGATAGGTTTAATGGCCACCGATTTGGTGCGTGCTAAACTTTGGCTTACGCAATGCATCAGCGCCTCGAATTGGACGAGGCCTCGCCGGATCATCTCGGCGGGTCCCCGGGGCGCCTGCGCAGACTTTTAAGATCATGCTTCGATACAAGATCATTCCTGTCACTCCCTTTGAACAGAACTGTTCCGTGCTGTGGTGCGACGCGACGCTGAAAGCCGCGGTTGTGGACCCGGGCGGCGATGTCGACCTGATCCTCGCCGGCGTGACGCAACTGGGGGTCAGCGTCGAGAAGATCCTGCTGACCCACGGGCACATCGACCACGCCGGAGGCACGGCGGAGCTGGCGCGCCGCCTGTCGCTGCCGGTAGAGGGCCCCGAGCGGGAGGACAGCTTCTGGATCGAGGCGCTGCCCCAGCAGAGCAAGATGTTCGGTTTTCCGCAGGTGGAAACCTTCACTCCCGACCGCTGGCTGGTCGATGGGGACGTGGTGAGCATCGGGCAGGAGAACCTGGATGTATTGCATTGTCCTGGCCACACGCCCGGACACGTTGTGTTTTTCAGTGCTGCCGCGCGCCTGGCGGTGGTGGGGGACGTGCTTTTTGCCGGTTCGATTGGTCGCACCGATTTCCCGCGGGGCAATCATGCCGCGCTCGTGAATTCGATTCGTCATAAGCTCTGGCCGCTGGGCAAGGATGTTTCGTTTATTCCCGGCCACGGGCCTATGTCGAATTTCGGCGAGGAACGTGAAAGCAATCCCTACGTGGGGGACTTCGCATGACGCGCGGCAATTCCGTGCGCATGGGAGGTCGTGAATTGGCGTGCTTAATTTCTCGAAAAAAAAGGTAGGTCAGCGTGCGATTCGCTATTCTCGAAGACGATCCGGCCCAAATGGAAGTTCTGACGGGCTGGCTGAGGGAAGCCGGGCACGATGTGCACGGCTTCGGACTGGCTCGCGAGCTCATGCGGGTCGCCAGCCGTGAGAGCTTCGATCTGTTCCTGGTTGACTGGGTCCTGCCGGACCTCACCGGCGAGCAGGTGCTGCGCTGGCTGCGCGTGGAGCGCGGCAACGACACACCGGCGATCTTCATCACCTCCCGCGACGCGGAGGAGGATATTGCCAACGCCTTCAGTGCCGGGGCCGACGATTACCTGATCAAGCCGCCCCGCCGGATCGAGCTGCTGTCGCGCATCGAGGCCGTGATGCGCCGTTCGCAGCCGCGCAATGCCAACCAGACCCTGGTGGTGGCGCCCTATCATTTCGACCTTGCCCGCAAGGTGCTGAGCATCGACGGCGCGGTGGTCGAGATGACCGACAAGGAGTTCGAGCTGGCGGCCTTCCTGTTCCGCAACCTGGGCCGCCTGCTGTCCCGCGGCCACCTGCTGGAGGCGGTGTGGGGGCGCAACCCCGACCTGGCGACGCGGACGGTGGATACGCACATCAGCCGTGTCCGCAGCAAGCTGAACCTGCGCCCGGAAAACGGCTTCCGGCTGACCCCGACCTACAATTTCGGCTACCGTCTCGAAAAGATCGACCCGGCCGAGGTGGCGACCGTCGGCACCGAGGTCGTTTCGCAGGGTTGATTCACCGGGGTTCCCGGAAGCGGGAACCCCGTTCATTGCGCCTTATTTCTTCAGGGCGTCGCGGATTTCCCGCAGCAGCTTGATGTCCTCCGGATCGACCGGGGCCGCGGGCTCCGGTGCCGGCTCGTTGCGCTTGAGCTTGTTCATCGCCTTGATGGCCACGAAGATCGCCATCGCGACGATCAGGAAGTCAATGATCGAATTGATGAACACGCCGTACTTGAACAGCGGCGCACCGGCTTTCTCGGCAGCTTCCATCGTTTCGAAGGTCTTGTCGCCGAGATTGAGGTAGAGGTGCTTGAAGTCCACCCCGCCGAGCAGCTTGCCGAGAACCGGCATCAGCAGGTCCTTGACGAGGGAATCGACGATTTTCTGGAACGCGCCGCCAATGATCACGCCGACCGCCAGGTCGACGACATTGCCTTTCATGGCAAATTCCTTGAATTCCTGCATGAAGCTCATGGGTGACTCCTTTTCAAAAGTAATGGGAAGGCTGGAAAACCCCGCTGATTGCCGATCTGTTAAGCCATCGCGGAGATTGCGTACTCATCATAAAGGGCGCTTTGCGGAATTAGGCGGCGTATTTAGCATGGGGCCCCAATCTGATGGGGGAGTTTGCGAAGTTTTGCACCTCGTCCCAAGTCCCAAACTAATATAGTTGCCCATATCAGACTAAAGGTTATGTTCGTGGCGAGTCCCTTCTTTCGTGTGCTGGGCGGTGGTGTAGTGCTGATGGCCGCTGCCGGCGTGCTCGCCGCCGATGTCGAAGTCATTTATTCGACCCGCCCCGGCGACACCCTGATAGGGCTTGAAAGGCAGTTCCTGGCGCCGCCCTTCGGGTGGAAGGGGCTCCAGTCCCTGAACCATGTGCCGAATCCCGCGCGCATGCCGGTCGGGTCGAAATTGCGGATTCCGGAAGGCTGGCTGCGGGCCGAGCCGCGTGTCGCCCGCGTCCTTGCCGTGCAGGGCGACGTGACGGTGGATGGCCGGCCGCTGGCGGCGGGCGAGACCCTGCCGGGCGGGGCACGCCTGCGCACCGGCACCGAGGCCTTCGTGACCTTGCTGATGCCCGACGATTCGCGCCTGACGGTGCAGCCGGGCAGCCTCGCGCGCCTCGACAAGGTGCAGGGCTTCCGGGGCTTCGACGGCCAGGACACGCGGGTGTTCCTCGAGCGGGGCCGCCTCGAGACAGTCGTCACCGCCCAGCGTGGGCCGGCTGCCCGCTATCAGGTGC
>JAKLLM010000068.1 GCA_023150125.1 Zoogloea sp. | reverse complement strand
AATCGAACTAGACAGGCCATCAAGTTTTTTGGGGAATGCACTTGGACGAGCACTGCCGTTGTCCGTGTTCTTCAATGGGAAGAAGGTCGGTTCTGTGAAGACGGGCGAATCCAAGGCGATTGCCTTGCCAGACATCGACGGCATCCTCCAAGTCGGAATCACCAAGGCTGACGAGGGGCTTGAACTGCCGCACAGCAGCGGCAATCAAGACATTTCGGGGTGCTCCGTTTCCAGTCCCGGATACAGAATCCACGCCTCCGACGCAGGCAAGCGGCTTGAAGCAGGGACGAACATGTGGGTCGTTCTCGATGTCATCAGCCTCTGCTACATCCCCTATCTCAGACGCAGAGTGTTCTACATCCGTTGAGAGCCCGCCGATGGCTGCTACCAGAAACCGTCTGGCGGACAGCTCCTTGCCGTCGCGGTCGATGATGCGGTGCCACGCGGCGGAACTTGCCCGCTCAGTTCTTCAAACGGCTGCAATAGGCGTTTGCGTTATGGATGGGAACCGTCCCCTGCTTTCTTTAGCATGGCTTCATCGAATACGCCAAGCCGCCCTACCCTAAGCCCTCACTCCCGCGGTTTCATCCGCAGCGCCGCCACGGTGGCGAGCAGGAAGGTTACCGTGAGGAGGATGAAGGCTTCCGAATAGGCGGCGTCGATGCCCTCGGGCGTCGCACCGTAAACGGTGATCCGCCACTCCACGAACACCGCGACGATGGCGATGCCCAGCACGCCGCCGAGCTGGCGGACGTAGTTGTTCACCATCGAGGCCTCGCCCATCAGGCGGGGCTGGAGGTGGCGCAGGGTGGCGACGGTGAGGGCCGGGATGATCAGGCCCAGCCCGATGCGGCCGATCACCGTGTCCCACAGGATCTCCGCGTAGCTCACGGCGCTGCCGCGCCAGCCGAAATACAAAAAGGACAGGCCGAAGACCAGCAGGCCGGCCACCGTGATCCAGCGCGGCGAGTGGCGGTCGGCCAGCATGCCGGCCAGCGGGATCGCCACCGCCAGCACGAAGCCGGAGGGCATCAGCGCCAGCCCGGCGGGGGTGGCGCCAAAGCCCAGGGCGTTCTGCAGGAAGACCGGGATCAGGTAGCTCGAGGCATACACCCCGACGCCGTAGGCGAAGGACACCACGATGCCCATCGCAAACGATCGCTCGGCGAACAGCTCCAGCGAAAATATCGGCACCGCCGCACGCCTGGCGTGGCGCACGAACAGCCCCGCCGACAGCAGCGCAATCGCGGCCTGGGCCACGCTCCAGGCGGCCAGCAAGCCGGCCTCCCGCAGGCTCGACACCCACTCGATCAGGGCCAGGGTCATGGCGCTCAGGAGGGCCACGCCATACCAGTCGAAGGGGCGCCGCGGGGCGCTCTCCGCCCGGGGCAGCAGGTGCACGGCCAGCAGCCCGGCGAGCACGCAGAACGGGACGCTGAGCAGAAAGATCGACTGCCAGCCGAAGTGCTCCAGCAGCATGCCGGCCAGCGTGGGCGCCACGGCCGGGGCCAGCACGATGCCGAAGCTCAGCAGGCCGGTCGCCCGCCCCTGCCGGCTGGGCGGGAAAAGGCGCATCACCACCACCATCGACAGGGGTTGCTGGACGCCGGCGGCGGCCCCCTGCAGCAGGCGGATCGCCACGGTGAACGCAAAGTCGCTGACCAGCGCGCCGGCCAGGCTGGTAAGGCCGAGGAAGAACACCGTCCCCAGGAAGACCCGCCGGAAGCCGAAGCGCTCCAGCAGCCAGGGCGTCGGCAGCATGGCGAGGGTCATCGCCGCCATGTAGCCGGTGATGACCCACTGCACCCGGTCCTGCCCCATGCCCCAGTAGGCCCCCATCGCCGGCACCGCCACGCTGAAGCTGGTGGTGGCGAGCACCGCGGCGATCACGCCGATGGCCACGGTGAACAGCGCCAGCCAGCGGTAGCGCTCGCCGTGACGGGCGAACAGCTCATCCCGGCTGGGGGCGGCGGGGAGAAGCAGGCTCAGCATCGGGGCGCCCGGCACCGCGGGCCGACGCCGCGGCTCACGTCAGCGCCCCGCGCCGGCGTCGGCGTAACGCTGGCAATGGAAATCGCCGTCGCCGAGGCAGGCCTGGGCCACCCGGATGCGCTTGAGGAAGAGCCCCACGTCGAGCTCGTCGGTGACGCCCATGCCGCCGTGCATCTGCACCGCCTCGCGGCTGACCAGATGAGCCACCTCGCCGGCCTTCCACTTGGCCAGGCTGGCCAGGCGGGCCCGGCCGGCGGCGTCGAGCGAGCGGTCGTCGAGGGCGGCGAGGCCGGCCATCACGGTGCTGCGCGCCCGCTGCAGGTGGGTGAAGCACCACGCGGCGCGGTGCTGCAGGGCCTGGAAGGAGCCGATCGGCACGTCGAACTGCACCCGCGTCTTGAGGTAGTCGACCGTGGTGTCGAAGAGCGTCTGGGCGGCGCCCAGCAGCTCGGCGGCCAGGCACACGCGGCCGCGGTCGAGGGCGACATCCAGGGCCGCCCAGGCCTCGCCTTCGCCGCCCACCAGCGCGGACGCCGGCAGCTGCACCCCGGCGAGGCGCAGCCGGGCGTGGTTGCGGGAATCCACCAGCTTCACCGGCGACAGCTGCACGCCGGCCGTGGCCGCGGGCACCAGGAACAGGCTCAGCCCGGCCGTCTCGCCGGGTGCGCCGGCCGTGCGGGCCACCACCACGAAGGCGTCGGCGCCGAGGCCGTCCACCACGAAGACCTTGTCGCCCGTGAGCACCCAGCCCTCGCCCTCGCGGCGGGCCGCCAGGGCGGTGCCGGCCGGGTCGTGGCGGGGCTGCTCATCCAGCGCCAGGGCGATGCGCTTCTCGCCGGCGATCAGGGCCGGCAGCCATTCGGACTGCTGCGCAGCGGAGCCGGCCAGCTCCAGCACCGAACCGCCCAGCACGATGCTGGACAGGAGCGGCGCGGCGCCGAGCTTGCTGCCGATCTGCTCGAACACGGCCCCCAGGCCCTTGCAGCCGAAATCGAGGCCGCCGAGGGCTTCGGGGAAGGGGATCGCGCTCCAGCCGAGGTTCACCATCTCCTGCCACAGGGCCGGGTCGAAACCCTCGGCGCTGCCTTCGTCGCGCAGCCGGCGCTGGGCGCTGACCGGGCTCCGGGCGGCCAGGAACTCGCTGGCGGTGTCGGCCAGCAGGCGCTGCTCTTCGGAATAAACCAGACTCATGACCACCGCCTCCTCACTTGCTCTCTTTGCCTTCGGGCAGCTCGAGCACCCGCTTGGCGATGACGTTCAGCTGCACCTCGGACGAACCGCCGGCGATGGTCTGGGCGAAGCTGCCCAGCCAGGCCTTGCACAGGGCCAGCTCCGGGTCGGTGAACTCGTCCCCCTCCCAACCCAGGGCGCGGTGGCCCATCAGGTCGAGGAGGATCTCGAACTTGTCCTTCTCCTGCTCGGAGTGCACCAGCTTCATGATCGACATCAGGCCGGACACGTTCTGGCGGGCGCGCATCTCCTCGCCCATGCGCTGCACGGTGAGGGTGTAGCTGTGCTCCTCCATCGACATCGCCACGGCGCGGGCGCGCAGCGCGATGTCGGCCGGCGCGGTGGTCTGCGGCAGGTAGCGCTCGGCCAGGCTCATCAGGTCGAAGTGGGTGGGCAGGCTGAACTCGCCGAACTTCGACATCGCCCGCCGTTCGTGCTGGAGCAGCGCCTTGGCCAGCGTCCAGCCGCCGTTGAGGGGGCCGATCAGCTGGCCCTTGGGCACCTTCACGTTGTCGAAGAAGACCTGGCAGAACGACGACTTGCCGCTGATCAGGTCGATCGGCGTGACGGTGATGCCCGGCGACTGCATGTCCAGCACGATCAGGCTGATGCCGCGGTGCTTGGGCGCTGCCGGATCGGTGCGCACCAGGGCGTACATCCAGTCGGACTTGTCGCCGTAGGAGGTCCAGATCTTGGTGCCGTTCACCAGGAAGTGGTCGCCCTGGTCCACCGCCGAGGTCTTGAGGCTGGCCAGGTCGGAGCCGGCGTTGGGCTCGGAGAAGCCCTGGCACCAGCGGATCTCGCCACGGGTCATGGGCGTGAGGAGCGCCTGCTTCTGTTCCTCGGTGCCGAACTCCAGCACCACCGGGCCGAGCATCCAGATGCCCAGGTTGATCTGCGCCGGGCGGCAGTGGAGCCGACGCATCTCGGCCTCCAGGATCGCCGTCTGCTCGGCATTGAGGCCACCACCACCGTAGGCGGCGGGCCAGTCCGGGGCGAACCAGCCCTTGTCGCGCATGCGCTCGAACCACAGGCGCTGGTCTTCGGACTGGAAGCTGATCTTCCGTCCCCCGAAGACCAGCGCGCCATCGGGCGTCGGGGTGCGCATGGACGGCGGGCAGTTGGCCTCCAGCCAGGCGCGGACTTCCTTGCGGAACTCGTCAGTCGTACTCATTGCTTTTTCCTTGTCTGCCCGGGCTTACGCAGCCCGGGGCATCCCGAGGCCGAACTGGGCGATCAGCCCGCGCTGGATCTCGTTGGTGCCGCCCCCGAAGGTGAGGGTGACCGAGGCGCGCACTTCGTATTCCAGCTCGCCGAGCAGCAGCGCCGCCGCCGAACCGGCACGCACCAGCCCGCTGCCCCCGACGATCTCGGAGAGCTTGCGCAGGATCTCGATGGCCGACTCGGAACCATACACCTTGGTGCTGGAGGCGAGGGCCACGTCCATCCGGCCCAGCTCCAGGTCGGCGGCGATGCGGAAGTTGATCAGGCGCATCGCCTCCAGCCGGGCGTAGCACTCGGCCAGCTGGCTGCGCACCCAGGGGGTGTCGATGGCGCGGCGGCCATTTTCATCCTTGGCCTTGGCCCACAGGAAGACGCGGCGGAACAGGCCCACCACCTTGTCGGACCAGGCGCCCAGGCCGAGCCGCTCGTGGTTGAGCTGCGAGGTGACCAGCTGCCAGCCGCCGTTGAGCTTGCCCACCAGCATGTCCGCCGGGACCTTCACGTTGTCGTAGTAGGTGGCGGCGGTGGGGTTGCTGCAGGTGGGGATCACCGTGTGGGAGAAGCCGGCCTCCTTGGTGTCCAGGATCAGGATCGAGATGCCCTTGTGGCGCGGCAGGTCGGGGGCGGTGCGGGCAGCCAGCCAGATGTAGTCGGCCGCCTCGGCGCCGGAGGTCCACAGCTTGTTGCCGTTCACCACGAAGTGGTCGCCTTCGAGGCGGGCGGTGGTTTTCAGCGCGGCGAGGTCGGAGCCGGCGCCCGGCTCGGAGTAGCCGATCGAGAACAGGATCTCGCCGGCGGCGATGCCCTGCAGAAACTTCGCCTTCTGCTTGTCGGTGCCAAACTCCATCAGCGCCGGGCCGACGGTGCTGATGGTCACGAAGGGCAGCGGCGCCCCGGCGATGTTGGCCTCTTCAAAGAAGATCAGCTGCTCGGTGGCGCTGTAGCCCTGGCCGCCGTGCGCCTTGGGCCAGCCGAGGGCCAGCCAGCCGTCGCGGCCCATCTTGCGGATGGTGTCGCGGTACAGATCGCCCCCTTCCATGCCGCGCAGGGCGGCGCGCAGCTCGGGGGTCATCAGGTTCTGGAAGTAGTCCCGCACCTTGAGGCGCAGGGCGTGCTGCTCGGGGGTCAGATCGACGAACATGGCATCCTCCTCAGGCACAACCCAGGATCAGGCCGCTGGTGGGCACGCCGGTACCGGCGGTCACCAGCACGTTCTCCACGTCGGCCACCTGGTTGGCCGCCGTGCCGCGCACCTGGCGCACCGCCTCGGCGACGCCGTTCATGCCGTGGATGTAGGCCTCGCCGAGCTGGCCGCCGTGGGTGTTGATGGGCAGCTTGCCGCCGCGGGCGTGGTGGCCGGCGCGGATGAAGTCCTTGGCCTCGCCGCGCTTGCAGAAGCCGAACTCCTCCAGCTGGGGCAGCACGAAGGGCGTGAAGTGGTCGTAGATCACCGCGGTCTGGAAGGCGTCGGGGCCGAGGCCGGACTGGGTGTAAAGCTCCTTGGCCACGACGCCCATCTCCGGCAGGCCGGTGATGTCGTCGCGGTAGTAGGAGGTCATGCTCTGCTGGCCTTCGGTGATGCCCTGGGAGCCGGCCTTGATGATCACCGGCTTCTGCTTGAGGTCGCGCGCCCGCTCGGCGGAGGTGATGACCATCGCCACCGCGCCGTCGGATTCCTGGCAGCAGTCGAGCAGGCGCAGCGGTTCGGCGATCCACTTGGAGGCCTGGTGCTCCTCCAGGGTGATCGGCTTGCCGTGGAAGAAGGCGGCCGGGTTGGTGGCGGCAAAATCCCGCGCCGCCACCGAGACGCGGCCGAAATCCTCGGAGGTGGCGCCGTAGCTGTGCATGTAGCGCTGGGCGAACATGCCCACCCAGGCGGCCGGGGTGTGGAAGCCGTAGGGCATGTACCAGCCGTAGTTCACGTTCTCGAAGATCGGCGTGGCGCCGAAGCCGTAGTCGCCGGTGCCGAAGCGGTACCAGGAGCGCTCGTTCATGGCCCGGAAGACCACCACCGTCTTGGCGATGCCGGTGGCCACCGCCATCGCGGCATGCACCAGCGGCGCGCAGGCGGCGCCGCCGCCGTGGGGGATCTGCGAGAAGAACTTGACGTTCTTGCAGCCCAGCAGGCGGGCGATCTCGTACTCCGGCACCTTGTCCATGGTGTAGGAGCTGAAGCCTTCCACCTCGCTGGGGTCGATGCCCGCGTCGGCCAGCGCGGCCAGCACGGATTCCATGGCCAGGCGCAGCTCGGTGCGGCCGGAGTTCTTTGAGAATTCGGTGGCGCCCAGGCCGACGATGGCGGCGCGGCCGGCGATGTTCATGTCGTTCATCTGCATCTCTCTCCCGCTCAGGGCAAGGCCAGCGTGGCCGTGCCGGTCACGTGGTTGCCCATGGAATTCTTGCCCTTGAGGCTCACCACCACCGTGCGGCTGTCCGCATCGGCGTGGGTGACCTCGCCCGTGAAGGTCATCGTGTCGCCCGGATAGTTGGGCGCACCGAGCTTGATCTTGAGGTCCTTGAAGACCGCGGCGGGGCCGGCCCAGTCCTCGACGTAGCGCTCGGCCAGGCCGCTGGTGGTGAGGATGTTCATGAAGACGTGGGGCGAGCCCAGGGCCCGGGCGGCGTCCTTGTCGTGGTGGCCCGGGAAGTAGTCCCGGGTGGCGATGGCGCCACTGGCGATCAGGGCCACGGTGATCGGCACCGCCAGTTCCGGCAGGGTGTCGCCGGGGCGCACTTCATCAAAGCGTCGGGTGTTCTGCGAGGTCATATTTCCATCCCAGCGTGTCGTTGTTGGCGAGCCAGTCGCCCAGGCGTTCGAGGGTGGCGGCACTGCCGCCGAGGGCCAGGCCGAGGGCCCGGCTCCAGTAGAGGTAGCGGTGGATCGGGTAGGTCAGGTCGACGCCGATGCCGCCATGCACGTGCTGGGCCCGGTGGCCGACCCGGTGGCCCGTCTCGCAGGCCAGGTAGCGGGTGGCGAGGGCTTCGGGGCCGGCGGGCAGGTCGGCGTCGAGGCGGTAAACCAGCTGCCACAGGGCGGAGCGCAGGGCCTCGATGTCCATGTGGGCGTCGGCGAGGCTCATCTGCACCGCCTGGAAGCTGCCGATCGGGCGCTCGAACTGGACCCGCTCGCTCACGTAGGCCACCGTGCGGCGCACCTGCTCGGCGCTGACGCCGAGTTGCAGCGCCGCCAGGGCCGCGATGGCGCGGGGCTCGACCCAGGCCAGGGCCGCGGCGGGCAGCACGTCGGCGGCGCTCAGCAGGACGCCCCGGCAGTGCAGCTCGGCAACGCCTTCACCGTGGGTGAACATGCCGGCCACCTTGTCGAGACCCTCGGCATCCAGGCGCAGCAGCACGAGGCGCAGGCCGTCGGGGGTGTTGGCCGGCAGCAGCGCCGCCGCCGACTCGATGCCCAGCGGCAGGGCCGGCACGCGGCCGTGGAGGGCGAAGCCGTCGCCCTCGGGGCGCGCCTCCAGCGCCACGCCGGTGCTGCCGGCGAGGCCGTCCAGCGCCAGGCTCAGCAGCGCCTCGCCGGTGGTGGCCTGGTCGATCAGGGCCTGGTGGGCGGGGGCGCCGAAGCGGTCGAGGGTGGCCGCGGCGATCTGGTGGCGCCACAGGGGCACCATGCCCAGGCCGCGCCCCTGGGCTTCGAGCACCAGCATCAGCTCGGTCATGCCGAGGCCGCTGCCGCCGGCCGCTTCGGGGATGGCCAGGGCGTGCAGGCCGGTCTCGACGCACTTGGCCCACAGGTCGGGCATCCAGCTGTCGCCGGAAGCGGTGAAGGCACGCAGGCGGTCGTCGCTGCACAGGTCGCCGAACAGGCTGCCGGCCATCTCGGCGATGGCGCGCTGGTCGTCGCTCAGTTGAAAGTCCATGGACGTCTCCTCAAGGTTCGAGCGGGCGGAACATGGGCAGGGTCAGCCCGTCGTCGAAGGTCTGGAACTCCACCTTCACGCGCTGGCCGATGCGGATCTCGTCGCGCTTGACGCCCACCAGGCCGGCGATCAGGCGCACGCCTTCGTCGAGCTCGATCAGCCCGATCGGGTTGGGGTAGTCGAAGGGCGGCACCTCGGGGTAGTGCATCACCACGAAGGAGTAGAGCTGGCCCGTGCCGGCGGCCTCGACGTAGTCCCACTCGAAGGAATGGCAGCTGGTGCACACCGGGCCCGGCGGGTGGCGCAGGGTGCCGCAGCCCTTGCAGCGCTGGATGCGCAGCTGGCCGGCGTCGGCGCCCTCCCAGAAGAAGCGGGTGTCGTCGCTGATGCCGGGCTTGGGCCGCTTGTACTTGGGCACCGCGGCGGCGGCGCTGCCCTCCTCCACCGGCTTGACCGGGTTGGCGGGGCGGAACTTGAAGACGCGGAACAGCAGCGAACCCACCTTCTCGTCGCCGGTCGGCTTCTCGGAGAAGAAGCTCATCACCAGGGTCACGAAGAAGCCGGTGCCCAGCGCGGTGGTCTTCTGCTCGCCCACCGCATCGAGGCGGGTGGTGTAGTAGAGCCGCTCGCCCGGCTTCACGTAGCGGTCGAAGCTGAGGTCGGAGTTGACCGCCACCACCGAGGCGTAGCCCTGGCCTTCCATCAGCTTGAGCACTTCGTAGGGGTTCTCGGTGGTCGAGCCCGGCGGGTAGTTGTTCAAGTGCAGCCCCTCCAGGCACCAGGCCTGGAGCATCGCCGGCGGCGCCACGATGCCGCCGTGCTCGGTGCCGGCCGCGTAGGCGGCGTCGGTGTAGAGGGGGTTGTTCACCCCCATGACCTCGCACCACTGGCGGATCATGGGCTCGTTTACCTGATCCCAGGCGTAGACCCGGCCGTACTCGCGGCCGACCATTCCACGCACCTCGGACATCCAATCCTGTTCAGCCAAGTTCTGTCTCCTGCACGTTAAGGGTTGCCGGAGGCGTGGTCCCGGTGCGGCATGCCGCCGGTGCCCGCCTCCTGTTGTCGCTTGCTCAATCGGTGTTGCTTGCCGCCAGAAATGCCGGGCGCTCGCCGCCCCCGTTGACCAGCAGGTTGGCCCCGGCCGCGTAGCTGGCCAGGGGCGACGCCATGAAGAGGCAGGCGTTGCCGATGTCTTCCGGGGTGGCCAGGCGGCCGGCGGGAATCGTCGAGGCGACGGCGGCGATGCCGGCCTCGTCGCCAAAATGGAGGTGGGACTGCTCGGTGCGGACCAGCCCGGGGCTCACCGTGAGCACCCGCACCTTGGGCGCCCACTCCACCGCCAGCGAGGTGGCCAGAGACACCACGCCGGCCTTGGCCGCGCCGTAGGCGGCGGTGCCCGGCGAGGGCCGCAGCGCGCTGATGCTGCCGATGAAGATGATCGTGCCGCCCCCGGCCTGGCCCTGCATGATGGCGTTGGCCTGCTGGGCCACATGGAGCGGCGCGATCAGGTTGAGGCGGATGATGCCCTCGTGGAAACGCGGCGACGCCGTGTCGGCCAGGGCGTGGGGCGCCCCGCCGGCGTTGTTGACCACCACGTCGAGGCGGCCGTGGCGGGCCACGATCTCCGCGAAGAGGGCCTTCAGCGACTCCAGCTCGCGCACGTCGGCGGCGATGAATTCGGCCCGGGCGCCGCCGGCTTCCGGCAGCACCTCCGGGGCCTGGCGCCCACACACCAGCACCTGCGCACCGGCGGCGAGGAAGCAGCGGGCAATGCCTGCACCGATGCCCTTGGTGCCGCCGGTTATCAGGACCACCTTGCCGCTGTAATCGAGGGCCGGGGCCTGGGTCCGCGGGTCTGCCCTATGCGGGTCTGCCATCTCTGCGCTCCTTTGCTTCTGTAGTTGAGCCGGAGTCTAGGGACTGGCCGGGAGCGCTTCGTCGTCTGAACGGACGATGGACAATGGGGCGGGCGGCGACATTCGGCCGGCGGCTGGTCCGAATTGACGATGCCCGCCGGCAGCGCCTGCTTAGACTGGGACGCTCGACAAAACCGCCAGACCAATGGAGACGACATGAACAAGGTGGCATTCATCACCGGCGCCAGCCGGGGCATCGGCAAGGCAACGGCGCTGGCATTCGCCCGGGCCGGCTACGATCTGATCATCAGCGCCCGCACGCTGGAGGACGGCGAGCGGCACAACCATGCCCTCCGCCTCGCCGACGGCAGCGCCCTGCCCGGCAGCCTGGCCAGCACCGCCACCGAGATCCGCGCGCTGGGCCGGCGCGTGCGGGAGATCCGCCTCGACCTGCTCGACGACACCTCGGTGCTGTCCGCCGCCGATGTCGCCCTGCGCGCCTTCGGCCGGGTGGATGTGCTGGTGAACAATGCGATCTACCAGGGCAGCGACCTCAACCTGCCCTTCCTCGACCTGGAGCCGGCGACCCTCAAGCGGGTGTTCCAGGGCTACGTGCTGGCGCCCTTCCTGCTGACCCGGGCCATCGTCGGCGGCATGCTGGAGAACGGCGGCGGCACCGTCATCAACGTGACCTCCGGCGCCGGCGAGAGCGACCCGCCGGTGCCCTCCACCCGCGGCGGCTGGGGCTATGCCTACGGTGCCGGCAAGGCCGCCGTGTCGCGCCTGTCGGGGGTGCTGGTGACCGAGCTCGGGGCGCAGGGCATCCGCGCCTTCACGGTGAATCCGGGGGTCGTCGACACCGAGGCCCTGCAGGCCACCATCGGCGCCAAGGGCGTGCAGGCCCTCGGCGGCCGGGTCGCCCCGCCCCAGGTGCCGGCCGACGTGATGGTGTGGCTGGCCACCTCGCCCGAGGCCGACGCACTCCAGAAACGCACCCTCAACGCCCAGAACCTGGCCAAGGAGCGCGGGCTGGGCCAGGCTGCGGCCTGAACCGCCGCCGCCCACCTGAGGCGCGGCTCAGGCCGCGTCCAGGGCCGTCCGCCGCAGCATCACCACCTCGCTGTCGAAACTCACCAGGGTGTCGCCCTTCTGGTTGAAGAGCTCGAAGCGGGTGACCAGGATGCCCCGCTCGGGGCGATGGCTGCGGCGGCGCTCCACATGCACCACCCGCACGCGCAGCTCGTCGCCGACCACGCCCGGGCGATGGAAGCGCAGCTTCTCCCACCCCCGGCTGGCGATGGACGAGGTGTCCTCGCTGAGGATGCTGTGGCTCAGCCGGATGGTGATGGAGAGCAGATGCACCCCCGCCGCAAACAGGCTGCCGACCGGCGAGCTGGCCGCGGCGGCTTCGTCCACATGGGGCGGAAAGGGGTCCCACTCGGTGGCGAAACCCTTGATGTTGTCGGCCGTCAGGGTGTAGCTGGCCGGCGAGACCGCGGCTTGAAAGAGAGGGATGTCTTCCCAGTAGAGCACGGGTTTCTCCTTGGGTTCAGGTGGCGGTGGGGTAGTCGGTGTAGCCCGCCGCGCCGGCGGTGTACAGCGTGCGGCGGTCGAAGCCGGCCAGCGGCAGGCCGGCCTGCAGGCGCTCCACCAGGTCGGGGTTGCCGATGTAGTGGCGGGCGAAGGAGACCGCCTCGCCCTGCCCGGCCTCGATCGCCGCGCCGGCCGTGGCGCCGTCGAAGCCGTCGTTGAGGATCAGACGGCCGGCGAAGTGCTCGCGGCCGAGGCCGAAGGCGTCGATGCCGGCGTCCGGCGCGCGCATCACGTGCAGGTAGGCGAGGCTCAGGCCGGCGGCCTGGCGGGCGAGCTCGAGGTGGGTCTCGGCCGAGTTTTCGTCGGTGATGTCGTTGTAGCGGTTGCCCGGGTTCATGCGCAGCCCGACCCGGCCGGCGCCGATGGCCTCGGCCATCGCTGCCAGGCATTCGACCGGGAAGCGCACCCGGTTGGCCAGGCTGCCGCCGTAGGCGTCGGTGCGCAGGTTGGTGCCGGTGGCCATGAACTGCATCGGCAGGTAGCCGCTGGTGCAGTGCAGCTCGACCCCGTCGAAGCCCGCGTCGATGGCGTTGCGGGCCGCCTGGGCGAACTCCGCCACCACGCCGCGCACCTCCTCGGTGGTGAGCGCGCGGGGCATGTCGCAGGACTGCATGCCGGCGGCGTCGGTGAAGATCTCCACCCTGGCCTGGATGGCCGACGGCGCCACCGTCTCGACC
>JAKLLM010000067.1 GCA_023150125.1 Zoogloea sp. | reverse complement strand
ACTGGCTCCCAGCCTGCACCGCCGGCTTGCTGCTGCGCCAGAAGGCAAGCTTCGAGAGGATGCCCTCGTCGTCCTTCTTCCGGACATCGGCTTCCGGGTCCACGTAGCGGACGTAGTACAGCCCCTGCGAGCGATCCCTGTCCTCCACGGTGAAGCCGACGCGATCAAGCGCAAGCCCCACCCGGCGCCAGGAGCGGTCGAAGCCCTCTTCGAGCTGCAGTGCCGAAACGCTGCCCGAGGCCCCCTGCAGGCGGGCCTTCTCGGCCTTCGGCTGGACTGCCATCTGGGCCTTGGCACGCGCCTCGTCAGCACCGAGATGGATCATGAGGCGCTGCAGAAACTCGGCCTCGAGCTCCGGGTCGGCGGGGCGCGGCTGCCAGATGGTGCGGTTCTTGGCTTCGTCCGGGTAGATCTCCATCATGCCGCGGTGGCTGATGTAGATCTCCACCTGGCCGGCTTCGGCGCCGGTCTCGACACGGGTACGGAACTTGTCGCGCTCGGGAGTGGAATAAAGACTGTCGAGCACCTTGCCCAAGGTACGGCGGATGACGTCGCTGTTGATCTTGGCGCGGTTCTCGGCCCAATCGGTTTCCATCACGCCGATTTCCGGACGATCCACGCTCAGGATGAAGCCGTTCTCCTGCCAGAACTCCCGCATCTGGGGCCACAGCTTTTCAGCCGAGCCCTGGACGACGAGCCAGCGCTGGGAGCCCGAGCGCTCGACCCGCATCTTGTCGGCGGACTGGGGCGCCACGGCGACCGGCTTGGCCGCTGCAGGGCCGGTCGCGGCGGTAGCCTGGCCACCACGCTCAGCACTGTACGCGGAGAACGTGGCGGAGCCCCTGGGGCTCACGTCAGGCACCGCGTAACGACTGTCTGCCGTTGGCGTGGTGAGGTCGGGGGGAACTTCCAGGGAGGGCAGCGCGGCGGTGGCGGCCGCGCTCTTGTAGTCGATTTTCTTGGATTCCAGCAAGGAACCGGAACACCCGGCCAGGGCGATCGAGACAACGAC
This sequence comes from Zoogloea sp., assembly GCA_023150125.1. Classification (GTDB taxonomy): domain Bacteria; phylum Pseudomonadota; class Gammaproteobacteria; order Burkholderiales; family Rhodocyclaceae; genus Zoogloea. The sequence continues at coordinate 11,540 of JAKLLM010000067.1, read as the reverse complement.
CGCCGCACCGGATGTCAGCTTTCGGCTTTGCATGCGTGACCCTCGGGGTGGGAAAGACAGACTCACTGACTCGAACTTCGTCAAACTTCGATGCCGGCCTGGCGCAAGGCGTCGAGCACCCGCGGCTGGCAGGATTCGGACAGCGGTGTGAGCGGCAGGCGGATATGGCCGCCGATCAGGCCCATGCGCTCGACAGCCCACTTGACCGGGATCGGGTTGGCCTCGCAGAACAGGTGGCGGTGCAGGCCGACGAGCTTGGCGTTGAGATCCCGCGCCAGCAGGCCGTCACCCTTGGCCGCCGCGACGCACATCTCGTGCATCAGGCGCGGCGCCACGTTGGCGGTGACCGAGATGGTGCCGTGGCCGCCCAGCATGATGAAGGCCATCGCCGTCATGTCGTCGCCGGTGTAGAGGGCGAAATCCTTGGGAGCCCGGGCGACGAGGTCGCAGGCGCGATCGATGTTGCCGGTGGCGTCCTTGATGCCGATGATGTTCGGAACTTCGGCGAGGCGCAGCGCGGTGTCGTTGGAAAGATCCGCCACGGTGCGGCCCGGCACGTTGTAGAGGATCATCGGCAGCGGGCTGGCCTCGGCGATGGTCCGGAAGTGCCGGTACATGCCTTCCTGGGTCGGGCGGTTGTAGTAAGGGACGACCGACAGGCCCGCCACCGCCCCCGCCTTGCGGGAAAACTCGGTGAGCTCGATGGCCTCGCTGGTGGAGTTGGCGCCGGTGCCGGCGATCACCGGGATGCGCCCTGCCGAGTGCTCGACCGCCACACGGATGAGTTCGCAGTGCTCTTCCACATTGACCGTGGGGGATTCACCGGTGGTGCCGACCACGACGATGCCGTCGGTACCTTCCTGGATGTGAAAGTCGATGAGGCTGCGGAAACGAGGAAGATCCAGGCTGCCATCTTCTTGCATCGGCGTGACGATGGCGACAATCGAACCGGTAATCATGGGCTGTCGGGAATAGATGGAAAGATGACTATTGTACCGAATCACTTCCCGATGGCTAGCCGGGCGCAAATGACTGTTACGAAAAGCCCCGCCGGAGCGGGGCATCGCGGGGCCGATACGGCGGAAAAGCCTACAGATCGGCCAGCGTCTTGATGTGGGCCACGACGCTGCGGGCCAGCGAGGACAGCGAATAACCGCCTTCGAGCATCGACACGATGCGCCGGCCGGACGACTCGGCGGCCACCTTCTTGAGCTGCTCGGTGGCCCACATGTAGTCGGCCTCGACCAGGCCCAGGGAGCCCATGTCATCCTCGTAGTGGGCGTCGAAGCCTGCCGAGATGAAGATCATCTCGGGCGCGTGGTTGCGCAGGGCCGGCATCCAGATGTCGGTGACGATCTCGCGGAACACATCGCCCCGCGAGCCGGCCTTTATCGGCACGTTGACCATGTTGGGCGCCGGGTTGTCGGCACCGCTGTAGGGGTAGAACGGGTGCTGGAAGATGCTGACCATCAGCACGCGGGGATCATCCTTGAAGATGTCCTCGGTGCCGTTGCCGTGATGGACGTCGAAATCGACCACCGCGACACGCTTGAGGCCATGCTCTTCAAGCGCATGCCGGGCGGCAACCGCCACATTGTTGAAGAAGCAGAAACCCATTGCCTTGGCCGCCTCGGCATGATGGCCGGGCGGGCGGATCGCGCAGAAGGCGTTCTCGACCTCGCCGGACAGCACCAGATCGGTGGCCAGCACGCCGGCCCCCGCCGAGCGCAGCGCAGCCTTCATCGTGCCGGGGCTCATCGCGGTGTCGGGGTCGAGGTGGCGGATGCCGTGCTCGGGCACGCTCGCCAGGATCTCGTCGACGTGCTCCCGCGGGTGTGCCCGGGAGAGCTGCTCCACCGTCGCCAGCGGTGCATCATGGAACGACAGATACATGTCCAGCCCCGCCGCGATCAGGCGGTCGTTGATCGCCGCCAGACGTTCCGGCGACTCGGGGTGATGCTCCCCCATGTTGTGCAGCCAGCAGTCTCGATGCGTGATGAATGCCGTACTCGTCATAAACTCTCCCTGCCCTCTTCCGAGACATCGATGCGTTGATTATTGCGAGTTGCGGCGAACGCCACCGCTCCCCGGGGTTCCAATGCACACGGAACCATCCCGGCATATCTCTGCCGAGCCTCCTATTGTGGAATCATTATCCGCCTAACCCGACTCCGAAAAAAGCCCAAGACATGCCAAGTCGTATCGCCCGCCGCCTCACCGACGCGGCCAGCCGCATCATCCTCGGCAAGGATCACGCCGTCCGCCTCGCCCTGGCCTGCATCCTCGCCCGCGGGCACCTGCTCATCGAGGACATCCCCGGCGTCGGCAAGACCACCCTCGCCCACGTCCTCGCGCGCCTCCTCGGCCTGCAGTTCCAGCGCATCCAGTTCACCAGCGACATGCTGCCGGCCGACATCATCGGGGTGTCCGTCTTCGACCAGCGCGACGCCAGCTTCCGCTTCCACCCCGGCCCGGCGTTCGCCCAGCTGCTCCTCGCCGACGAGATCAACCGCGCTACCCCGAAGGCCCAGAGCGCCCTGCTCGAAGCGATGGAGGAGCGCCAGATCAGCGCCGAAGGCCAGACCTGGCGCCTGCCCGAACCCTTCTTCGTGATCGCGACCCAGAACCCGGCCGACCAGATCGGAACCTTCCCGCTCCCCGAAAGCCAGCTCGACCGCTTCCTGATGCGCATCTCGCTGGGCTACCCCGACCGCGCCGCCGAGCGCGCCCTGCTGGCCGGTGAAGACAGGCGCGAGCTCGTCGCACACCTTCCCACCGAGCTCCAGCCGGGCGAACTGGACAGCCTCTTCGAGGCCGCCCGGCACATCCACGTCGGGCCGCGGCTGCTCGATTACGTGCAGGCCCTGCTGGAGCACAGCCGCGCCGGTGCCGGCTTCTCCCTCGGCCTGTCGCCCCGGGCCGGGCTCGGGCTGCTCGCGGCGGCGCGGGCCTGGGCGCTCCTCGGTGGGCGCGACCACGTCCTGCCGGAAGATGTGCAGGCGGTGCTGCCCGCCGTGGCCGGCCACCGCCTGCGCGCCACCGGCGACACACCATTGGGGCCCGATGCACTCGCCCGCCGGCTCGTCGAGGCCGTGCCGCTGCCATGACGGCGAGCCGGGCCGCCATCACCGGCACCATCGGCGCGCGCCTCCAGCGCTGGCTGTTCCGGGTCGGCGGGCCCGAGGCCGGGCCGATCACCCTCGGGCAGCGGCGCATCTTCGTGCTCCCCACCGGCTTCGGGCTGGCCCTCGCGCTGACGCTCCTGGTGATGCTGCTGGCCTCCATCAATTACAACCTCAGCCTCGGCTTCGCACTCACCTTCCTGATCGGCGGCATCGCCTGGGTGAGCATCCATCACGCCTTCCGCAACCTCGTCGATCTCACCGTGAGCCCGGGGCGCAGCGAGGCGGTGTTCTGCGGCGAGGCGGCCCGCTTCGGCGTGCAGCTCCACAACCCCGGCCTGCGCCCCCGGCTCGGCCTCCAGCTGTGGCCCCGCGGCGGCAGCAGCGACGAGACGGCCTTCGACATCGCCCCGCAAGCGGGCACGGTGCACTTCGTCGCCATCCCGACCCATCGCCGGGGCTGGCTGCAGCTCCCGCGCCTGCACCTGGAAACCCGCCACCCCCTGGGCCTCATCCGGGCCTGGAGCCTCTTCCAGCCCGATCAGCGCTGCCTGGTCTACCCCGCCCCGGCCGCCGACGCCCCGCCCCTGCATCACGCCGGCGATGCGCAGCCGGGCAGCGCCGCCCAGGGCCGCGGCCGCGACGACTTTGCCGGGCTGCGCCATCACCAGGCGAGCGACTCGCCCCGCCACGTCGCCTGGAAGACGGTCGCCCGCGGCGGCCCCTGGCGCACCAAGGAATTCGACGGCGGCGGCAGCCAGCGGCTGTGGCTGGACTGGCAGCAGCTCCCGCCCGGCACGGGCACCGAGGCCCGCCTGTCGGGGCTCGCGCGCTGGGTCGTCGATGCGGACGCCGCCGGCATCGAGTACGGCCTCCGCCTGCCCGGCCTCGAGCTCCCGCCGGCAACGGGAGGCGCGCATCGCCACGCCTGCCTCGCCGCCCTCGCCCTTTTCGAACAGCCCACCGGCCATGCCCAGCCTGCGTCGTGACCAGGTCGGCTGGCTGCTGGCCGGCTCGGCGCTCACCCTGGCCCCCCACGCCAGCCACCTGCCCCCGGCCATCAGCGCCCTGTGCGCGCTGCTGCTCGTCTGGCGCGGCTTCATCAACCAGCGCGGCAGCCGCCTGCCCCACCGCGGCCTGCTCGTCGTGCTGGCGGCGGGGGTCGTCGGCGCGGTGCTGCTGGAGTTCCACCAGTTCTTCGGCAAGGAGCCCGGCATCGCACTGCTGGCCGGGCTGCTCAGCCTCAAGCTGCTTGAGACCGACAGCCTGCGGGATGCCCGGGCGGCGGTCTTGCTGAGCTTCTTCATGCAGCTGGGGCAATTTCTTTACCAGCAGAACATGGCCATCGCCGCGCTGGCACTGCTCGGCACCTTCGCCAGCATCGGCACGCTGCTGGCGCTCCAGGGCCGCGCCGAGGCCTTCGCCCCGCGCGCTGCGGCGGCCGCTCGCCTACTTCTCCAGGCACTGCCGCTGATGCTGGTGCTGTTCCTGTTGTTCCCCCGGGTCCAGGGCCCCCTGTGGGGCCTGCCGGCGGACGCCTACAGCGCGGTCAGCGGGCTCTCCGACGACATGCGGCCGGGGGATATCGCGCGGGTCAGCGAGTCTGCGGCGATCGCCTTCCGCGCCGCCTTCGAAGGCGACCCGCCGCCCCCCGCCGAGCGCTACTGGCGCGGCCCCGTGCTGACCCGCTTCGACGGTCGCAGCTGGCGCCCCGGCCCGAGCCGGCGGCAGGACCAGCCCTTCTACCGGAGCAGCGGCATCGCTCGCCCCTACACCCTCACACTGGAGCCCCACAACCAGCACTGGCTGCTGGCCATGGACTTCCCGGGCCCCGCCGACGGCCTCGTGTATGGCGACGACTTCCGGCTGCTGTCCCGCGAGCCTGTGCGAAACCGGCTGCGCCTCGAGCTGGTGGCCCACCCGGCCACGCCGGTCGGGCTGGCCGAAGACCCGCGCACCCTTCGGGAGGCGCTGGCACTCCCGCCCGGCTTCAACCCGCGCACCCGCGCCCTGGGCGAGCAACTGCGCGCCGCCGCCGGGCGTGCCGACGACATCCCCGCGCTGGCGATCCGCCACTTCCGCGACAGCCGGCTGGCCTACACGCTGGCGCCCGCTCCACTGTCCCGGAACGACGTGGACAGCTTTCTGTTCGACACCAAGCAGGGCTTCTGCGAGCACTTCGCCGCCGCCTTCGTGGTCACGATGCGGGCTGCCGGCGTGCCGGCGCGGGTCGTCACCGGCTACCAGGGCGGCGAGATAAACCCGGTCGACGGCACCCTCGTCGTGCGCCAGTCCGACGCCCACGCCTGGGCCGAGGTGTGGCTCGAAGCCAGGGGCTGGCTGAGGGTCGACCCGACCGCCGCCAGCGCCCCTCGGCGTATCGACGGAGGCCTCGCCGCGGCCCTGCCCGACATGGCCCGGCTGCCCCTGCTGGCGCGCAGTGACCTGCCCTGGCTGCGCGCCCTGCGCGACCGTGTGGACGCCGTCAACAACAGCTGGAACCAGTGGGTTCTCGGGTACAATCCGGCCCGCCAGCAGGCGCTCGTCGCCAGCCTGGGTTTCGGCGATACCGGCTGGCAGAGCCTCACCGCGCTGATGGCCGGCAGCTGTGCCGTCGTGATGGGCGGCCTCACCCTGTGGGCGCTACGCCGCATGAGGCCAGGCGACGCCATCGACCGCAGCTGGTCGCGCGTGTGCCGCCGGCTCGCCGCCGCGGGCCACCCCCGCCATGCCTGGGAAGGCCCCCTCGACTACGCCGGGCGGCTCGCCCGGGAGGCGCCCGAAGCCGCGCCTGAGCTCGCCTTGATTGCCGCCGACTACGCCCGGCTGCGCTATGGCCCCACGCCGGCCGACACCGCCCTGCTGCAGCGATTCCACCACTCCTCCAGGAAGTTCCGCCCCCGATGAAGACCGCCCTCTCCCGCCCCCTGCGCGCGCTCACCCTGCTCGCCGGCATCGCCGCCGCTGCCTCGGGCCACGCCTCCGAACGCTACGCCGACCGGCCGGAAGCCCAGCAGTTCATCGAGGAGATGCAGCAACGCCACGGCTTCGACAAGGACGCCCTCACCTACATCTTCCGCCGGGCCGAATACCTGCCGTCGGTCATCAAGTACATCTCGCCGCCCAAAGACCCCGGCGTGCGCTCCTGGCAGCGCTACCGCAGCCGCTTCATCGAGCCGGTGCGCATCAAGGCCGGCGTGGCCTTCTGGGATCGCCACGCCGACACCATCCGCGCCGCCAGCGAAAAATACGGCGTGCCGGAGGAGATCATCGTCGGCATCATCGGCGTGGAGACCATCTACGGGCGCAACACGGGCAACTTCCAGGCCGTCTCGGCCCTCGCCACGCTGGCCTTCGACTACCCGCGCCGGGCCGAGCTGTTCCGGGGCGAGCTCGAATCGCTGCTGCTGATGGCCCGCGAACAGCACCGCGACCCGCTCGACTATCAAGGCTCCTACGCCGGCGCCCTCGGCCTGCCGCAGTTCCTGCCGAGCAGCGTGCGCAACTATGCGGTGGATTTCGACGGCGACGGGCAGATCGACCTGCTCGGCAGCCCGAAGGACGCCATCGGCAGCGTGGCCCGCTACATGCAGATGCACGGCTGGGAAGCCGGCGGGCCGGTGGCGGTGCGGGCCGGCCTGGATGTCGACACCAACCTGGCGCCGCTCCTCGCCAACGACATCACGCCGGCCTTCGACGCGGCCACCCTGGCCCGCCACGGCGTGCGCGCTGCGGGCGGCGCAGAGGCTGCCGGCAAGGCGGCTTTCGTCGAGCTGGTCACGCCCGGCCAGGACAGCGAGTACTGGCTCGGCTACCAGAACTTCTACGTGATCACCCGCTACAACCGCAGCAGCTTCTACGCCATGTCGGTGTTCCAGCTCGGCGAGGCGGTGAAGGCTGCCCGCGCGGCCGCCAGCGCCCGGGACACCCAGGCCCGCGCCAGATGAGGTCGCCCGCCAGGGCGGCAAACCGGCCCTGGCGTGATCTTCAGCGGGCTGAAGCCTACAGCAGCTCCAGCACCTTCTCGGGCGGGCGCCCGATCACCGCACGCTCGCCGCGCACCACGATCGGCCGTTCGATGAGGACGGGGTGCGCCACCAGCGCGTCCAGCCACTCGGCATCGGACAGGGTGCGCCCCTTGAACTCCGCCTTATAGACATCCTCGCCCTTGCGGACGATGTCCTCGGCCTTCATGCCCAGCTTGGCGAGCACGGCAGCGAGCTCGTCGCGGCTGGGCGGCGTTTTAAGGTATTCGACCACCTCGAAGCCAAGCCCCCGCTCTTCCAGCAACTGGCAAGCGGAACGGCTCTTGGAACAACGGGCGTTGTGATAGACGCGAAGGGTCTCGCTCATGCTTGAATCTTTCGTACAACGGTAACGGTGGGCGCCGGCGACGGCCTACAGCAGCACGTCCTTGGAAACGCCCCGGCGCTTGATGATGCGGCGCAGCTGGCCAAGGGCCTCGAGCTGGATCTGGCGCACCCGCTCGCGGGTGAGTTCGAGGGTATCGGCGAGCTCCTCGAGGGTCTGCACCTCGCATTCGTCGATGCCGTAGCGGTGGCGGATGACCATGCGCTGCTTCTCGCTGAGCTGGCCAATCCATTCCCGGACCAGGGTTTCGACCTCGAGATCCTGGATCTGCACCTCGGGCGTTTCGGCGTCCTCGTCGGCGAGGGATTCGCCGATCGACAGGGTCGGGTCGATGTCGAGGGGCGCGTCGAGGGACGCGGTGTGCTCGTTGAGGGCGAGGATCGCCCGCACTTCGTCCACCGAGCGGTCCATGCGCCGGGCCACGTCGTCGACGGTGGCGTCGCCGTTGCTCACCGCCTCCAGCTGGCGCTTGGTGCGCAGCACCTGGTTGAGCTCCTTGACCACATGCACCGGCAGGCGGATGGTGCGCGACTGGTTCATGATCGCCCGCTCGATGTTCTGGCGGATCCACCAGGTGGCATAGGTGGAGAAGCGGAAGCCACGCTCCGGGTCGAACTTCTCGAGGGCGTGGATGAGGCCGAGGTTGCCCTCCTCGACCAGGTCGAGCAGCGGGATGCCGCGGTTGAGATAGTGCTTGGCGATGTTCACGACCAGGCGCAGGTTGCGCTCGATGAGCGTCTGGCGGGCCGGGAAATCGCCGGCGCGCAGGCGCCGCGCGAGGGCCAGCTCCTCCTCGGCCGTGAGCAAGGGGTTGGCACCGATCTCGTTGAGATACAGCTGGGTGACGTCGCCGAGGAATTCGGTATCGGGCGGCTGCGCAGGCGGCTCGAAGAAGACCTCCACCTCGGGTGGCAAGTCCTGCTCGGTGCTATCCAGTTCCTCAGGCACAGCCGGATCGTACATGCAGCCCTCTTTCGCTCAGAGTTAGCCCAAGCCGGCGCGTGACGCCGGCGCTGTTGATGCAGACCGCTCCCCAGGCTTCCCGACCCGCCCGCCTGTCAGCGCGGCGGGAGGTACTTGCTCGGGTCCACCGGCTTGCCCTGCCGGCGGATCTCGAAGTGCAGCTTGGGGCGGTCACTGTCGGTATCGCCCAGCTCGGCGATCTTCTGGCCCTTGCTCACCGCCTGACCCTCCTTGACCAGCAGGCTCTGGTTGTGGGCGTAGGCGCTCAAGAAACTATTGTCGTGCTTGACGATGACAAGTTTGCCATAGCCGCGCAAGCCCGTGCCGGCATAAACGACGCGGCCACCGGCCGCCGCCAGCACGGGGTCGCCCGGCTTGCCGGCCAGATCGACGCCCTTGCTCGACGTTTCGTTGAAGGCCGCGATCACCTTGCCCGACGCCGGCCAGGCCCAGTCTATCTTGTCGCCGTTGCCGGCAGGCTCCTGCCTGGGTTCGGGCTTGGCCTCCGGTTTGGCTTCCGGCTTGGCCTCGGGCTTCACCTCGGGCCGGGGCTCCGGCTTGGGCTCGACCTTGGCCACGACGAGCGGCGCGTCGGGCTTCTGGGCCTGGGCCCAGGCCTGCTCGGAATACGGCAGCTTGCCACCCTTGGGCTCCCGGCGGACACCGTCGGCCGGGGCCGCGGGCACCGCTGCAGCCGGCACAACGGGGCGCGTCTCGGCAGCAGACGACGCGACGGGCCGGCTCGCCGCCTGAGCTTCGGGGCGGACCACCCGCAGCTCCTGGCCCACTTCGATCAGGTTGGGGTTCTCAAGGCCGTTCCAGGCTGCGATGTCGCGGTAGTTCTGGCCGTGGTCGAGGGCGATGCGGATCAGGGTGTCACCGGGCTTGACGATGTAATGGCCCGGGCGCGCAACCCGCGGCGGGGCCGCCGTCTCGGCCGGCGCAGTCACGGCCCCGGAACGGCTGCGCTCCGTCACGGGAACGGGCGCCTTGGTGGCACAGGCGGCCAGCGTGAGGACGATGAAAAGGCTGCTGAGACTGGAACGGGACAACATCATGCGTAGTCGGGATCAATCATTCGGTGCCGGGCAGCAGCGGCACGAAGCGCACTGCGTTCAGGCGTGTTTCACGGAGGCCGCGGAAGGTGCGCTCGACCAGCACCAGGGTCTGTTCGCCGCAACCCACCGGCAGGATCAGGCGCCCGCCATCGGCAAGCTGCTCGGTCAGGGCCGGTGGCACCTTGGGCGCCGCCGCCGCCACGATGATCGAATCGTAGGGCGCCGCCTCCTTGAGACCGGCGCTACCATCGGCGTGCTTGAGGCGCACGTTGGGCAGGCGCAGGTGGCGCAGGTTGAGCCGCGCGCGATCGAGCAGCGGCCGCAGGCGCTCGACCGAATAGACCTCGGTCGCCACGTGGGACAAGACCGCAGCCTGGTAGCCACAGCCGGTTCCGACCTCGAGGGTCTTGCCGAGTTCGCGCCCGGCGCGAAGGATCTCGATCATCCGCGCCACGACGAAGGGCTGGGAGATGGTCTGCTGCAGGCCGAGGGGCAGCGCGGTGTCTTCGTAGGCGCGGCTCGCCAGGGCTTCCTCGACGAAGAGCTGCCGCGGCACGGCCATCATCGCGGCGAGCACCCGCTCGTCGCGGATGCCCTGCTCGCGCAGGCGCTCGATCATGCGCGCCCTCGCCCGCTGGGCCGTCTGCAGGGCCGCGCGCAGGACCTCGCTGCTCATCGGCCCAGCCAGTCGCCGATGCTGGCGATCTGGGCGACGTGGGTCAGGTCGATCTGCAGGGGCGTCACCGAGACGTAGCCATTGGCCACCGCGTGGAAATCGGTGCCCTCGCCGGCGTCCTGGGCCGCACCGGCGGCACCGACCCAATACACCGTCTCGTTGCGCGGGGTGACCGACTTGACGGTCGGCTCGGCCTTGTGGCGCTTGCCGAGGCGGGTGACGCGGATGCCCTTGATCTGCTCGAAGGGCAGGTCGGGCACATTGACGTTGAGGAGGGTCGGCTGGCGCACCGGGTCGCGCTGGTAGCGCTCCACCAGCTCGCGGGCCACCCGGGCCGCGGCCGAGAAGTCGAGCGCCCCCTTGGCCACCAGCGAGATGGCGATGGCCGGCACGCCGAGCAGGAAACCTTCGGTGGCCGCCGCGACGGTGCCGGAGTAGATGGTGTCGTCGCCCATGTTGGCGCCGTGGTTGATGCCCGACACGACCATGTCGGGGAGCTCCTCGAGCATGCCCGTGACGGCAAGGTGCACGCAGTCGGTGGGCGTCCCATTGACATAATGGAAGCCGCTGGCCGCCTTGCGCAGGGACAGCGGACGATCGAGCGTCAGCGAATTGCTGGCGCCGCTCCTGTCCCGCTCCGGCGCCACCACCGTGACGCTGCCCACCTCTGCCAGCGCGCCCGCGAGCGCCTGAAGACCGGGAGCGAAATAACCGTCGTCGTTGGAGAGCAGGATGCGCATGGGATAGTCGGGGTCAGGTCTGGCTCGGTGGGGAGGCAGGTTCGCGAAACGCAGGCCCTGCACGGGCATGGCCCGGGTGGACGGCAGCGCTCGGGAGACCTTGAACAGGCGGCGAGTTTAGCAGAGTCGGCTTTGCAGCCGCTAGGCGCAATGCCGGGGCCCCCGCCCGGCAGCGCCGCCACAGCCTCCGGCCGCACGTGGCAGAGCGCAAACAATCATCATTTCCTCGGCCGGGCGCGCCGACCGGCCGCCCCCGCCCGAGGGCGCTCAAAAAATTTCTGGCTTGCGGTAATTTTCGGTCGAGTTCGCCGTCTACCCCTGCAGACTCAACACTGCCTTCAAGAGAGAACCCCCATGCTGATCCGCCGCGCAGCCGACATCCGGCCCTCCGAAATCACGCCGCCCGACATCTACCGGGGCCGGCGCCGCTTCATCGCCCAGGCCGGCGGCATCGCCCTGGCCGGTGCGCTGCCGGTGACGCCGGCAAGCGCTGCCACGGCCTTCGGGGCGCTTGCCACCAGCCCGTTCAGCACCACCGAGACACCCACCAGCCGGCGCGCCGTAACCACTTACAACAACTTCTACGAGCTCGGCACCGACAAGAGCGACC
>JAKLLM010000066.1 GCA_023150125.1 Zoogloea sp. | reverse complement strand
GACGAGCCCGGCCTCGTCGAGATGCTGTGCTACCGGGCCAAGAAGCTCAACCGCGCCCACGTCTACCCGGTCGGCGCCCTCACCATCGGCCTGAAGGGCGAACAGCTCTCCGAGATGGCCGAGCTGGTCGAGGCCGGCTGCGTTGCCTTCAGCCAGGCCAACACGCCCATCCTCGACACCCGCGTGCTCGGCCGCGCGATGCAGTACGCCGCCACCTTCGGCTTCCGCGTCTGGCTGCAGCCCATCGACCCGCACCTCGCCCGCGGCGGCGTCGCCCATGACGGCGAAGTGGCCTCGCGCCTGGGCCTGCCCGGCATCCCGGCCAGTTCCGAGATCATCGCGCTGTTCACCTACCTGCGCATGGCGCGCCACACCGGCGCCCGCCTGCACATCACGCGCCTGTCGTCCGCCGAGAGCCTCGCCCTCATCGACCAGGCCCGCGCCGACGGCGTGGATGTCACCTGCGACGTGGCGGCGCATCACCTGCACCTGTGCGACATCGACATCGGCTACTTCAACCCGCACTGTCACGTGACGCCGCCCCTGCGCAGCCAGCGTGACCGCATCGCGCTGGCCAAGGCGGTCGCCGACGGCCGCATCAACGCCATCTGCTCCGACCACACCCCGGTGGACGACGACGCCAAGCAGGCTCCGTTCAGCGAATCCGAGCCCGGCACCACCGGCCTCGAGCTGCTGCTCCCGCTCACCCTCAAGTGGGCCGCCGAGCACAAGCTGCCGCTGATCGACGCGCTGGCCCGCATCACCTCCGACGCGGCCCGGATCGCCGGCATCGCCAAGGGCGGCCACCTGTCGGTGGGCGCGCGGGCCGACATCTGCATCTTCGACCCCGACGCGCACCAGCTCATCAGCCGCAGCATGCTCAAGAGCCAGGGCAAGAACACCCCCTTCCTCGGCCTCGAGCTACCCGGCCGGGTGCGCCACACGCTGGTCGAAGGCACCCCGATGTACGAAGCCGGCTGACCAGCCAGGCTCCCCCAAGGCGGCGCCCTCCGGCGCCGCTTTTTTTTCCATCCGGGTGTGAAGTTTCCGGGCTGGATGCCGATAGAGCCCAATCAGGCTGATGGGGTGGTTGCGCCGGCCACCCATTACGGGCAAACAGAACGAAGGGCTCGGAACAAGGCCCGCAAGAGGAGTCATCAAGTGTCCAACGCTTCAGTCGAACAGGCTGCGGAGCGTCTTCGCAAGGCTGTGCCGATCATGGTCAGGCACGGCATCCCGGTCACGCCCGTCAACTACGCCCTCTGGTACACCTACGTCACCAACGAGGACCCGACGCTCAACAAGCGCATCGACGAGATCGTCTCTGCCTACGGCACGCTGCCGCTGACCTCCGCCGAAGGCCTGTTCCGGGAGCACGTCTCCCCGGCCGGCAACTACGAAACGGCGCTCGACCGGGTCAAGGACAGGCTGGAGCAGATGGTGCAGGGCATCGACCACGACCTCCACACCACGATCGCCGACACCCGCTCCTTCAGCACCCTGCTAGACGAGTGCAGCCGCGACCTCCGCTCGCCGAGTGCCGGCAACACCAACCTCGACGACATCTTCGGCACCGTCGACCGCCTGCTGCAGGGCTCGACGGCGATGCAGCAGAACACGTCGCGCTTCGAGCAGAGCCTCAACGCGGCCAACGACGAGATCCGCCGCCTGCGCACCGAGCTGGAGTCGCTGCGCCAGGACGCCATGAACGACGAGCTGACCGGCGTCTTCAACCGCAAGGCCTTCGACATCGAGCTCGCCCAGTTCCTCAACCACGGCGACCACGGCCCGGCCATCCACCTGGCGATGCTGGACATCGATCACTTCAAGCAGTTCAACGACCGCTTCGGCCACATGGTCGGCGACCGCGTGCTGGGGCTGGTCGGCAAGCAGCTCAACGCCGCCGCGCGGGTCGGCGTCTCCGTCTATCGCTACGGGGGCGAGGAGTTCGCGCTGATCTTCTGCGGTGGAGGTTTCGAGCAGGCGGTCCAGTTTGTCGAGAACCTGCGCACCACCATCGGCAACCTGGTGCTCCGGGACACCCGCAGCGGCGAGCGCCTGAGCGGGATCACGGTATCCATCGGCATCGCCTCCCGCCACCGGGGCGAAACGGCCGAGCAGCTGCTCGAGCGGGCCGACATCGCCCTCTACCGCGCCAAGGAAAGCGGACGCAACAGGGTCTGCCCGGCCGCCTGAAGATCCACTCTAGATCGAAGACACGCAGCACAGCGTCGAAAAAAAGCCCGGGGTTCGGCCCCCGGGCTTTTTGCTGTTGCGCCTGCGATCGCGGGCTATTTCTTGTCGCCGCCCTGCATGGCCTTCTCGAGCGCCTTGGCGGCGTCGTCGTCGGCGCCCGGTGCGGGAATAGCGTCCGGCCCGGCCGGCGCTGCATCACCGTCCTTCGGCGCCTCGTCGAACTGCACCGGAGCGTTGTCGTCCTCGGGCACATCGCTGCCCGGCACGACGATCTCGACGGTATCGGTGTCGACCTGAACCTGCTTGTCGAGACCCATCGTGACCAGCTGCGGGAAGGCGATCAGGACGCCCACCATGATGATCTGGATGATCACGAAGGGCACCGCACCCCAGTAGATCTGGGTCGTCTTGATCGACGCAGGCGCCACCGAGCGCAGGTAGAACAGCGCAAAGCCGAAGGGCGGATGCATGAAGGAGGTCTGCATGTTCACCCCCAGCAGCACGCCGAACCAGATCAGGTCGATGCCCAGCTTCTCGGCCGCCGGCGCGAGCAGCGGCACCACGATGAAGGCCAGCTCGAAGAAATCGAGGAAGAAGGCCAGCAGGAAGATCAGCAGGTTTACCGCGATCAGGAAGCCGACCTCACCGCCCGGCAGGCTGCTGAGCAGGTGCTCGACCCACAAGTGGCCCTCGACGCCATAGAAGGTGAGCGAGAAGACCCGCGCGCCGATCAGGATCATCACCACGAAGGTGGTCAGCCGGGCCGTGCTCTCCATTGCCTGCTTGAGCTGCTTCATGTCGATGCGGCGGCGCATCATCGCCAGCACCAGCGCACCGAAGGCCCCCATCGCACCGCCTTCGGTCGGCGTCGCGATGCCGAGGAAGATCGTGCCCAGCACCAGGAAGATCAGCATCAGCGGCGGCAGCAGGCTGGTGACGACCCGCAGCATCAGCTTGCCGCCGCGCAGCGTGCGTGCCTCGAGAGGCAGCGCCGGTACGCGCTCCGGCTTGAAGATGGCGATCAGGGCAACGTAGCCCACGTAGAAGGCGGTGAGAACCAGGCCGGGGACCAGCGCGCCCTGGTACATGTCACCCACCGAGCGGCCCAACTGGTCGGCCATGATGATCAGCACCAGCGACGGCGGGATGATCTGCGCCAGGGTGCCGGAGGCGGCGATCACGCCGGAAGCGATGCGCTGGTCGTAGCCGTAGCGCATCATGATGGGCAGTGAGATCAGGCCCATCGAGATCACCGAGGCGGCCACCACGCCAGTGGTCGCCGCCAGGATCGCGCCGACGAAGATCACCGCAAAGGCCAGCCCGCCCCGCACCGGGCCGAACAGCTGGCCGATGGTGTCGAGCAGGTCCTCGGCCATCCCCGAGCGCTCGAGGATGAGGCCCATGAAGGTGAAGAACGGGATCGCCAGCAGGGTGTCATTGGACATGACCCCGAAGATCCGATCCGGCAGCGCCTGGAACAGGGCCGGCGTGAGCAGGCCGAGCTCGATCCCGATCAGGCCGAACACCACGCCGTTGGCCGCCAGCGCAAAAGCCACCGGATAGCCGAAAAGCATGAATACGACCAGCGCCCCGAACATCAGGGGCGCCATGTTGGCAGCAATGAATTCCATTTAGACGGTCTCCCCGCGCTGTTGCTTGATGGCCTTGGCCAGCTCTTCCTCGGCCGACGGGCCTTCATCCTTCGCGTTCGGATCGGCGATCAGGCCCTGCAGGAAGGCGATCCGCTTGATCAGCTCGGAGATGCCCTGCAGGATCAGCAGCGAGAAACCGACCGGCACCAGGGCACGCACCGGCCAAACGATCAGGCCACCCGCGTTGGAGGAATACTCCTTGCTGATGAAGGAGTTAACGAAGATCGGCCACGACAGGTAAAGCACCGCGCAGGCCATCGGCGCCAGGAAAAAGATCGTGCCGACGATGTCGATCCAGGCCAGCACCCGCGGCGAGAAATGGCTCGACACCACGTCGATGCGCACGTGGGCATTGCGCTTCAGCGCGTAGCCGGCGCACAGCAGGAAGATGGCCGAAAAAAGGTACCACTGGATCTCGAGGAACCCGTTGGAACTGTAGTTGAAGGCATAGCGCACGAAGGCATTGACTGCGCTGATGAGGGTGACGAGCAGGACCAGCCAGATCGTCGCCTTGCCGACGTTTTCATTGAGCGCATCGATCGCGCGCGACAGCTTGAGCAGGGCTTGCACGTCCCGCACCTCCTTTGGTGTTTGGTTGGTCTCTCCGTCCGGGTGCAGGCATCCGGGGCTGGTGCGTGGCGATTATCGGCGAGAAAGACACGGCAGCAATCAGGGATTACGCCTACCGACCGCAGCGTAGCGGCAAAAAAGCCACGACAGCCACCAATATCGCAACGCAGCACGGCGCAGCGCCGCCGCTCGCAGACCTGCGCCTGCCCCGCGTGAGATAATTCTGCCCCCCAATACGCACCTGGACGCCGCCAATGCTTACCCGCCTCTGCCTCGTTCGCCACGGAGAAACCGCCTGGAACGCCGAACGCCGCCTCCAGGGCCACACCGACATCCCCCTCAACGCCCACGGCATCGCCCAGGCCCAGGCCACGGCGGCGAGCCTCGCCGGCGAGCGCTTCGACGCCGCCTACAGCTCCGACCTCGCCCGCGCCCGCCAGACGGCAGAGGCTATCGCCGGGCGCTGCCTGCTCACGCCGGCCTTCGACGAGCGCCTGCGCGAGCGCCATTACGGCGCCTTCCAGTCGCTCACCTACGACGAAGCCCGGGCGCGCTTCCCGGACGACTATCACCGCTTCGAGACCCGCGACCCGGGCTTCGCGCTGTCGGAGGGTGGTGAGAGCCTGATCGAGTTTGCCGAACGCGTCCGCAGCACCCTGGAGGCGATCGCCAGCCGCCACCGGGGCGGCTCCGTGCTCATCGTCACCCACGGTGGCGTGCTCGACATCGTCCACCGGCTGGCCACCGGCATGCACCTGCAGGCCCCGCGGGATTTCGGCATCCCCAACGCCGCCCTCAACTGGATCGCCTGGGACGGCGCAGCCTGGTCGCTGATCCGCTGGGCCGAGCAGCGCCACCTCGATCAGTCCCTAGACGAGCTCCCCAACACCTGATTGCGCCAGACTACATTAGCGAATATTAAAGTTTGCGGACTTCCGGCCGTTTCCAGCACAAGAAGCCTGAATTTCCCTGCTTAACCGGCCGGAGTCCCTCGATGTTTTCTCTCAAGCGTCAATCCCTTGTATTCCAGATCGCTCTGGTGGCAAGCCTAGTCAGCGTCATGATCTTTGCGGCCCTGATCGGCTTCACTTCGTACTTCACCGAGCGCTATGCGCTGGCCAAGACAGAAAAGGAACTCACCCAGCAGGTCGCGGGCCTCACCCACATGCTCGAGCTGAGCCACGGCAATGCCGTCGCCCAGGCCGATCGCAGCCTCGCCCGAATCAGGAGCAAGCTCGGCACCCTGCGCATCGGGCCCGACTCCGTGGCCTCCGGGCCCCACCAGATCCTCGCGGTGCGGAGCGGCGACCAGCTCATCAACGCCAATACCGCCCTGCTCGAATCCCTGCGCGGCCTTACCGATGCAGACCCGGCGCTGCTGGTCCGCTCGGGCGACGATTTCGTCCGCGCCGCAACCCTCCTGAAAGACAAGGACGGGAACAGCACCCAGGGCACGACCCTGCCGGGCAACAGCCCCGAGGTCCGCGCTCTCCTGGCCGGCAAGCCTTATACCGGCGTCGTCAAGCGGAGCGGCAAGTTCTACGTCTCGGCGATCGAGCCGATCACCGACGGGAGTGGCAAGGTCGTCGGCGCCCTCGCCGCGCGGGTCAACATCCAGGCCGACATGGACCGCCTCATGAAGGCCGTCACCGAGATCAAGTCGGGAGCAACGGGCTACGCCTACATCCTTGCCCCCGGCGCTGCCATCGGCGAAACCGAGTTCATCGCCCACCCGACCCTGCGCGGCAAGACGGTCGGCGAGCTCAACAACCCGGTGATGAACAACATCGTCGAGGAACAGCTCCGCCGCAAGCAGGGCGCCATGACCTACGAGTGGAACACCAGCCCGGGCGCAACGTCGACCGCGCCCAAGATGGTCGTCTTCCAGAACGTTCCCAGCTGGAACTGGACCATCGCCACCGGCAGCTTCATTGACGAGTTCACGGTCGAGGCGCGCCAGCTGCGCAACACCCTGATCGGCCTGTGCCTGGCCGGCGCAGTGCTGATGACCGGCGTGATGTACTGGATCGCCCGCCGTCAGCTGGCACCGGTGCGCGTGCAGCTCGACACCATGCAGCGCATCGGCGCAGGCGACATGACCGTCCGCTTCCCCGATTGCGACGAGAACAGCCGCAACGAGCTCGACCTGATGAGCCGCGCCCTCCAGACCACCACCACCCAGGTCGGCGCCCTGATCGGCGAAGTGATGCGGGCCAGCACTGCCGTTCGGGAGGCCGCCCATGCCGTGAGAATGGGCACTTCCGAGGTCTTGGACGGCACCGCGACCCAGAGCGAGGCCGCGGCAGGGCTGGCCGCCGCGGTCGAAGAGCTCTCCGTGAGCATCACGCATGTCTCCGACAGCGCCGCCACCGCCCACGACATCACCCAGCAGGCCCAGCGGCACGCCGAACAGGGCGGCACCAGCGTCCGCCAGATGACCGAGGGCATGAACCGCATCGCCGGCGAGATCGATCAGGCCAGCGCCGCCGTCAATCTGCTGTCCGAGCGTTCGGCGCGCATCTCCAACATCGGCCGGATCATCAACGACATCGCCGACCAGACCAACCTCCTCGCCCTCAACGCCGCCATCGAGGCTGCCCGGGCCGGCGAGAGCGGCCGCGGCTTCGCGGTGGTGGCCGACGAAGTGCGCAAGCTCGCCGAACGCACCGCCAGCTCGACGCGGGAAATCTCCGTGACCGTCAGCGAAGTGCAGAGCGAGGCCGAACGGGTCGTCGCGATGATCAACGGCGTGACGAGCGAAGTCCGCACCGGCGTCCAGCTGGCGGCCGACTCGGGTTCGGTACTCGAGACCATCGGCCAGGAAAGCACCCGCACCACCCAGGCCGTGAACGACATCGCCGACGCCACCCGCGAGCAGAGCACCGCCAGCCAGGAGGTCGCCCGCGGCATCGAGCAGATCGCGACGATGGCCGAGCAGAACAAGCAGGCCACCCGCCAGACCCACGACCAGACCACCCTGCTCGAAGACCTCGCCGCCCAGCTGCAGAGCAAGGTCTCCCATTTCCGCACCTGAGCTCCACCTCACACGGCCTGCCAAGCTGCGTTCTGCAAGCCCGGCAGGCCGTGCTAACATTCGCTTTTGACTCAAACCCACCCGGATTGCCATGTTTTCCAAGCAAAATACCCTTGCCAAGGTCGACCCTGAACTCTGGCAGGCCATTGAGGCCGAAAACCGCCGTCAGGAAGATCACATCGAACTGATCGCCTCCGAGAACTACGTTAGTGCAGCCGTCATGGAAGCCCAGGGCTCCCAGCTCACCAACAAGTACGCGGAAGGCTATCCGGGCAAGCGTTATTACGGTGGTTGCGAGTTCGTCGACCTGGCCGAGCAGCTCGCCATCGACCGGCTCAAGGCCCTGTTCGGCGCCGAAGCCGCCAACGTCCAGCCCAACTCCGGCTCCCAGGCCAACCAGGCCGTCCTGATGGCCTTTGCCAAGCCCGGCGACACCATCATGGGCATGAGCCTCGCCGAAGGCGGC
Organism: Zoogloea sp.; assembly: GCA_023150125.1. Lineage (GTDB taxonomy): Bacteria > Pseudomonadota > Gammaproteobacteria > Burkholderiales > Rhodocyclaceae > Zoogloea. The sequence continues at coordinate 4,666 of JAKLLM010000066.1, read as the reverse complement.
CACCTCACCCACGGCATGCCGCTCAACATGTCCGGCAAGTGGTTCAACGTCGTCGCCTATGGCCTCGACGCCAAGGAAGAAATCGACTACGACAAGATGGAAGCGCTGGCCCGCGAGCACAAGCCGCGCATCATCATCGCCGGCGCCTCGGCCTACGCCCTGCGCATCGACTTCGAGCGCTTCGCCAAGATCGCCAAGGAAGTCGGCGCCATCTTCTGGGTCGACATGGCCCACTACGCCGGCCTGATCGCCGCCGGCTACTACCCGAACCCGGTGCCCCACGCCGACGTGGTCACCTCCACCACCCACAAGACCCTCCGCGGCCCCCGTGGCGGCATCATCCTGATGAAGGCCGAGCACGAGAAGGCGCTGAACTCCGCGATCTTCCCGGGCCTCCAGGGTGGCCCGCTGATGCACGTGATCGCCGCCAAGGCCACCGCCTTCAAGGAAGCCGCCGAACCCGAGTTCAAGCGCTACCAGGAGCAAGTCCTCGCCAACGCCCGCGTGATGGCGCGCGTGCTGGGTGAAGAGCGCGGCCTGCGCATCGTCTCCGGCCGCACCGAGAGCCACGTGTTCCTGGTCGACCTGCAAGCCAAGAACATCACCGGCAAGGAAGCCGAAGCTGCCCTCGGCCGTGCCCACATCACCGTCAACAAGAACTCGATCCCCAACGATCCGCAGAAGCCCTTCGTCACTTCCGGTATCCGCATCGGCTCGCCGGCCATGACCACCCGCGGCTTCACCGAGATCGAGGCCGAGCGCATCGCACACCTCATCGCCGACGTGCTCGACAATCCCAACGACGAAGCCACCACCGAAAACGTGCGCGCCAAGGTTGCCGAACTTTGCCGCAAGTTCCCGGTGTACGGCGCCTAAGCCCCCACGGCAGGCACGCGCACCCGCCCATGCATTGCCCCTTCTGCGGCGCCGACAACACGCAGGTCACCGACACCCGTGAAAACGAGGACGGTGACATCGTGCGGCGCCGCCGTCGCTGCCTGTCCTGCGACAAACGCTTCACCACCTACGAGCGCATCGACCTCAAGATGCCCCAGGTGGTCAAGAAAAACGGCAGCCGGGCCGACTTCAGCCGCGACAAGCTGCTCGGCAGCCTGACCCTCGCGCTGCGCAAGCGCCCGGTCACCGCCGAAAGCGTCGAAGCCGCCGTCGACCGCATCGAAGCCAAGCTGCTCTCCTCCGGCGAGCGCGAGATCGCCTCCGAGCGCATCGGCGAGCTCGTCATGCGCGAGCTCAAGAAGCTCGACAAGGTCGCCTACATCCGCTTCGCCTCCGTCTATCGTGCCTTCGAAGACGTCGATGAGTTCTCCGAAGTCATCCGCGAAGTCAGCCCCCGGCCCCGTGGCCGCCCCCGCAGCACCCCCTGAAAGCCCCCGCATGATCGCCACCGCCGACGACCACCGGTGGATGGCCCGCGCCCTCGAACTGGCGGAGCGCGGACTATTCACGACCACCCCCAACCCCCGTGTCGGCTGCGTGATCGTCCGCGGCGGCCAGTGCGTCGGCGAAGGCTGGCACCAGCGCGCCGGCGAGCCGCACGCCGAAGTCCATGCCCTGGCGATGGCCGGCGACGCCGCCCGCGGCGCCACCGCCTACGTCACCCTGGAGCCCTGCTCCCACCACGGCCGTACGCCGCCCTGCGCCGAGGCGCTGGTCCGGGCCGGTGTCGCCCGGGTCGTCGCGGCGATGCAAGACCCCAACCCGCTGGTGGCCGGCAGCGGCCTCGCCCGCCTGCGTGAGGCTGGCATCGAAACCCTCGCCGGCGTCCTCGAAGCCGAGGCCCGCGAGCTCAACATCGGCTTCGTGTCGCGCATGACCCGCGGCCGCCCGTGGCTGCGTCTCAAGGCGGCCGCCACGCTGGATGGCAAGACCGCCCTCGACAACGGCGTCTCCCAGTGGATCACCGGCGACGACGCCCGGCGCGACGCCCACCGCTGGCGTGCCCGCTCCTGCGCCGTGCTCACCGGCATCGGCACCGTCCGCGACGACGACCCGCAGCTCAACGTGCGCGCCATCCCCACCGAACGGCAGCCCCTGCGCGTAGTGGTGGACGCGCGTCTCGACACGCCCCTCAATGCCAGGCTCCTCGACGGCGGCCCGGTGCTGATCGCCGCCGCTGTGGACGACCCCGCACGCATCGCCGCCCTGCGCCATCGCGGCGCCGACGTCGTGGTGCTGCCCAACCAGGGCGGCAAGGTCGACCTCCCCGCGCTGCTGGCCGAGCTGGGCCGGCGTGGCATCAACGAGGTGCTCGCCGAAAGCGGCTTCAAACTCAACGGCTCGCTGCTCCGGGAAGGCTGCGTCGATGAACTCATCCTCTACCTGGCCCCAAGCCTGGTCGGCGACGCCGCCCGGGGGCTGTTCAACCTGCCTGCGCTGAGCAGCCTCGCCGACAAGCGCCAGCTCGCCTTCCGGGACGTCCGCCTGGTCGGCTGCGACCTGCGCATCGTCGCGCGCCCGGCCTGAGGCAGCTACCCGATCGGATTATCTGTGAAGCTTTGACAAAGATCGCCGGCGCCCGTCAACGTTGGGGCGCCGGTGTCGTTAAATCGGGCGCTACCTCAAATTGGGCACCGATTAAATGTCTCTGTCACACCTTGCCCCGCTGCTCTGCCTGTCCCTCCTGTCCGGAGCGGCCGGCGCCGAAACGGCCATCGTCCTCAACTCGGTGGACGAGAACGTCAGCTTCGTCGACACCCGCACCTACAGGGAAACCGGGCGTGCGCCGGCCTGCAAGGAACCCCACCACCTGATGGCGACCCCCGACGACAGCTCGGTCATCGTCGCCTGCGCGATCTCCAACGAGCTGGTCTTCTTCGATCCCCGCACGGGCAAGGACCAGAAGCGCATCAGGAACATCTCCGACCCCTACCAGCTCGGCTTCTCTCCCGACAACAAGTGGTTCGTGGCCAACTCCCTGCGCCTCGACCGGGTCGATCTCTACAAGGCCGCCGACTTCTCGCTTGTCGCCCGCATCCCGGCGGCAAAAACCCCTTCCCACATGGCCTTCGACAAGGCCAGCCGCTTCGTCTTCATCACGCTGCAGGACTCCAACGAGGTCCTCGCCATCGACCTCAAGACCCGCGAGGCCGCCTGGAAGCTGCCGGTCGGCCCGACCCCCGCCGGCATCCACATGACGCCGGACGACAAACACCTGCTGGTGGGCATCATGGGCGCCAACTACGTCGAGGTGATCGACTGGCGCGCCCGCAAGACGGTGAAGAAGATCGTCACCGACAAGGCCGCCCACAACTTCCTGCCCAAAGGCGACGGGCGCCACGTGTTCGTGTCGAACCGCAGCATGCAGGGCAGCATCTCGCTGGTGGACATGCAGACCCTCACCGAGATCGAGAAATACGACGTCCCCGGCGGCCCCGACGACATGGAGATCCGCGCAGACGGCAAGGAACTGTGGGCCACTGCCCGCTTCGCCCGCAAGGTGCAGGTCGTCAATCTGGAGCAGAAGAAGCTGTCCCACTCGATCCCGGTCGGCCGCTCGCCCCACGGCGTCTCCTTCATCAGCCACGCTCCGAGGCTGTGATGCGCCGCTCCATCCGCCTGGCTGCGGCCTGGGGCCTGGCCATCGCCGCCCTGCCCGCCGCCACCCAAGCTGCGCCCCCCACCTGCAAGGGTTACGTGCACCTGACTCTCGACACCGGCAACATGCGCCACGCCGAGCCGATCGCCGACATCCTCGCCAGGCACCAGGTGAAGGCCACCTTTTTCGTCGCCCAGGAAAAAACCTGGCGCGGCGACCACGCCCTCGACCCGGCCTGGGCCGGCTACTGGAAGGCCCGCGTCGCCGAAGGCCACGCCTTCGGCAGCCACACCTGGCGCCATGGCTCCTTCCGCCGCGACCTGCCCGACGGCAAGGTGGCCTATCGCCTGATGGACGGCCGCCAGCTCAGCCTGAGCGCGGCCGAGGTGTGCGCCGAACTGCGCCAGCCCGACACCCGTTTCGCCGAACTCACCGGCCGCGCCCTCGACCCCCTGTGGCGCGCCCCCGGCGGGCGCAGCACCCCCAGCACCCTGAAGGCCGCCGAAGCCTGCGGCTACCGCCACGTGCACTGGGCCCCGGCCGGCTTCCTCGGTGACGAACTACCCTCCAGCACCTTTCCCAACGAGGCGCTGCTCCGCCGCGCCCTCGCCGACATCCGCGACGGCGACATCCTGATGGCGCACCTGGGCATCTGGTCCCGCAAAGACCCCTTCGCCCCAATGCTCGACCCGCTGATCGCCGGGCTCAAGGCCCGCGGCCTGTGCTTCGCCACCCTGCCCGCCGCCGGGCGCGGGAGCCGCTGATGCAGTCTCTCACCGATCTTTTCGTCGGCGCCCAGGGCTGGCTGTTCGACAGCCTCGTGCAGCCCCTGCTGTTCGGGCTTGGCCTGGGCAGTTTTGTGGAAATGGGCTTCGAGGGCATCGAGTTCGTTCTCCTCGGCCTCGTCGAACTCGCCATCGCCTACACGCTGATGCGCCCCCTCGAAGCCTGGTGGCCAGCAGAGAAGTGGGCGCAGCGCCGGGCCGTGCGGGTGGACGTGATCTACACCGTGCTCAACCGGCTCGGCATCGTACCCCTGGTGGTGTTTGCGCTCCTCGCTCCGCTGTTCCTCGGCGTGGACGGGTGGCTGCGCTTCCACGACATCATCCC
>JAKLLM010000065.1 GCA_023150125.1 Zoogloea sp. | reverse complement strand
CCCAAGACACCCACCCAACTTTCGGCCCCTGGAGAAAGCGTAGCGAGCAGGCCCGAGGTCGCAACGCGGAGCGGAGACGTACATCAAGTACGTCGAGCACCACAGTTGCGAGATCGGGACGCGCAGTAGCTTTATCCAGGGGCCCTCGAAGAAGATGCAGAAGAGTTATACCGCCGATTCGATCACCGTCCTCAAGGGCCTCGAGCCCGTCAAGCAGCGGCCGGGCATGTACACCCGCACCGAGAACCCGCTGCACGTCATCCAGGAAGTCATCGACAACGCCGCCGACGAGGCGATGGCCGGCTTCTGCCGCAAGATCGCCGTCACGCTGCACGCCGACGGCTCGGTGAGCGTGGGCGACGACGGCCGCGGCATCCCGGTCGAGATCCACCCGGTCGAGGGCGTATCCACCGTCGAGGTGGTGTTCACCCGCCTCCACGCCGGCGGCAAGTTCAACAAGACCGACGAAGATTCGGCCTACCGCTTCTCCGGCGGCCTCCACGGCGTCGGCGTGTCGGTGACCAACGCCCTGTCGCACCGCCTCGAGGTCGAGGTGGTGCGCGACGGCGGGCGGCACCGGCTGGTGTTCTCGGGCGGCGAGGTGATCGAGCCCCTGGCCCGCATCGGCGACGCCCCCAAGAAAGCCAGCGGCACCACCGTGCGCGCCTGGCCCGACGCCAAATACTTCGACGCTGCCGATCTCCCGCGGGCCGAGCTCGAACGCCTGCTCCGCTCCAAGGCGGTGCTGATGCCGGGCCTCGAGGTCAGCCTCACCATCGAGGGCGGCGACACCCGCGTGTGGCACTTCGAGCACGGCATGCGCGGCTACCTCTCCGAGGCGCTCCACGACGAGCCGCTGATCCCGCTGTTCGCGGGCGAAAAGTACGCCGCCAAGGGCGACGACAACTTCGCCGCCGGCGAGGGCGCGTCGTGGGCGGTGGCATGGACGCTGGAGGGCGCGCCGGTGCGCGAGTCCTATGTGAACCTCATCCCCACCCCCGCCGGCGGCACCCACGAGGCCGGCCTGCGGGACGGCATCTTCACCGCGCTCAAGAACTTCATCGACCACCACGCGCTGCTCCCCAAGGGCGTCAAGCTCACCGCCGACGACGCCTTCGGGCGCGCCTCCTTCCTGCTCTCGGCGCGCGTGCTCGACCCGAGCTTCCAGGGCCAGACCAAGGAGCGCCTCAACAGCCGCGACGCGGTGCAGCTGGTGTCGCGGATGGTGCGCGACCCCTTCGAGCTGTGGCTCAACGAGCACGTGGACTACGGCAAGAAGCTCGCCGAGCTCGCCATCAAGGCCGCCCAGGCCCGCGCCCGCGCCGCCCAGAAGGTCGAGAAGCGCAAGTCGTCGGGCGTGGCGGTGCTGCCGGGCAAGCTCTCCGACTGCGAATCGGAGGACATCGAACTCAACGAGCTCTTCCTCGTCGAGGGCGACTCGGCCGGCGGCAGCGCCAAGATGGCCCGCGACAAGGACACCCAGGCCATCCTGCCCCTGCGCGGCAAGGTGCAGAACGCCTGGGAAGTCGACCGCGAACGCCTCTTCGCCAACGCCGAGATCCACGACATCGCGGTGGCGCTGGGCGTCGACCCGCACCCGGCCGGCAGCGATGCCGACCTGTCGCAGCTGCGCTACGGCAAGGTCATCATCATGTCCGACGCCGACGTGGACGGCTCCCACATCCAGACCCTGCTGCTCACCCTGTTCTTCAGGCACTTCCCCAAGCTCATCGAGAACGGCCACATCTACGTGGCCCAGCCGCCGCTGTACCGGCTCGACGTGCCCGCCTCGGGCAAGAAGCGCCCGCCGCGGCGCCTGTATGCGCTGGACGACCAGGAGCTGGCGTCCCTGCGCGACCGCCTCGGCCACGAAGGCGTCAAGCCCGAGCACATCGAGGTCGGCCGCTTCAAGGGCCTCGGCGAGATGAACCCCGAGCAGCTGCGCGAGACCACCATGGACCCGGCCACCCGCCGGGTGCTGCCGGTGCATGTGCGCCCCGAAGCCTTCGACGACACCCTGAAGATGTTCACCCTCCTGATGGGCAAGGGCGAAGCCTCCGGCCGCCGGGCCTGGATGGAAGAAAAGGGCGATTCCGTCGAAGCCGACGTTTGACCCAGCGCAAAGCCGCGCCAGAACTGTGTAAAACCCTGATTGCCCCGCCGCGCCTGTTTGCAAGAATGGGTTCGCGGCCCAGAGAACGGCAGCCCTGCCGATCCCCGGGCCGCGAAGCAGGTCGACGTCCGACCCGCGCGGCAGATCCCGTGCAGCAGCCGAAGCGATTCCCTTTCGCCCCGTAACACTGCCTCATCCACCTCGCCGGCCGGGCCCGCACCTGCGCATCCCCAACAAAAAGCGAGGTAATCATGAACTCCCTACAGCGCCATCTGGGATGGGCGGCGGTCGCCACCCTGGGGGCGGGCGCCCTCGGCGTCGTCGCCCTCAACCGTGGTGAAAGCATCAACGCCCTGTGGCTGGTCGTCGCGGCCGTCTGCGTCTATCTCATCGCCTACCGCTACTACAGCCTCTTCATCGCCGACAAGGTGATGGAGCTCGACCCCACCCGGATGACCCCGGCCCATCGCCACAACGACGGGCTCGACTACGTCCCCACCAACAAATACGTGCTGTTCGGCCACCACTTTGCCGCCATCGCCGGCGCCGGCCCGCTGGTCGGCCCGGTGCTCGCGGCCCAGATGGGCTACCTGCCGGGCATGCTGTGGATCCTCGCCGGGGTGGTGTTTGCCGGCGCGGTGCAGGACTTCATGGTCCTGTTCATCTCCACCCGCCGCGACGGCCGCTCGCTGGGCGACCTGATCAAGTCCGAGCTCGGCCCCATCCCCGGGGTGATCGCGCTGTTCGGCACCTTCATGATCATGGTCATCATCCTCGCGGTGCTGGCGCTGATCGTCGTGAAGGCCCTGGCCGAGTCGCCGTGGGGCATGTTCACGGTGGCCGCCACCATTCCCATCGCGATCCTGATGGGCGTGTATAGCCGCTACATCCGCCCGGGCCGCATCGGCGAGATGTCGCTGATCGGCTTCGTGCTGCTGATGGCCTCGATCATCTACGGCGGTGACATCGCCGCCAGCGCAACCTGGGGCCCGGCCTTCACCTTCGACGGCAAGCAGCTCACCTGGCTCCTGATCGGCTACGGCTTCATCGCCTCGGTGCTGCCGGTGTGGCTGCTGCTCGCGCCGCGCGACTACCTGTCCACCTTCCTCAAGATCGGCACCATCGTCGGCCTCGCCATCGGCATCGCCATCGTCGCCCCCACGCTGCAGATGCCCGCCCTCACCAAGTTCGTCGACGGCACCGGCCCGGTGTGGTCCGGCAGCCTGTTCCCCTTCCTCTTCATCACCATCGCCTGCGGCGCCGTGTCGGGCTTCCATGCGCTGATCTCGTCCGGCACCACCCCCAAGCTCCTCGACAACGAGAAGCACGCCCGCATGATCGGCTACGGCGGCATGCTGATGGAGTCCTTCGTGGCGATGATGGCGCTGGTGGCCGCCTCGGTGATCGAGCCAGGCGTCTACTTCGCGATGAACAGCCCGGCCGCGGTGATCGGCAAGACCGCCGAGAGCGCCGCCCTGGCGATCTCCCAGTGGGGCTTCGTGGTGACCCCCGAGATGCTGCTGCAGACCGCCCAGGACGTGGGCGAGAAGAGCATCATCTCCCGCGCCGGCGGCGCCCCGACCCTGGCCGTCGGCATGGCCCACATCCTCTCCAGTGCCCTCGGCGGCAAGGCGATGATGGCCTTCTGGTACCACTTCGCGATCCTCTTCGAGGCGCTCTTCATCCTCACCGCCGTCGACGCCGGCACCCGCGCCGGGCGCTTCATGCTGCAGGACCTGCTCGGCACCTTCGTGCCCTCGATGCGCAAGATGGACTCCATCTTCGCCAGCCTGGTGGCCACCGGCCTGTGCGTGGCGGCGTGGGGCTACTTCCTGTACCAGGGCGTGGTCGACCCGCTGGGCGGCATCAACACCCTGTGGCCGCTGTTCGGCATCGCCAACCAGATGCTGGCCGGCGTCGCGCTGACCCTCGCCACCGTGGTGCTGTTCAAGATGAAGCGCCAGCGCTTCGCCTGGGTGACCATGCTGCCCACCGCCTGGCTGCTGCTGTGCACCCTTACCGCCGGCTGGCAGAAGGTCTTCCACGACAACCCGAAGATCGGCTTCCTGGCCAACGCGAGCAAGTACCAGGCCGCCGTCGACAAGGGCGAGCTGCTGGCCCCGGCCAAGTCGATGGAGCAGATGCACCAGATCATCACCAACAACTACGTGGATGCCGCCCTCGCGGGGCTCTTCATCCTGCTGGTGCTGAGCATCCTGGCCTACGCCATCCCGGCCTGCCGCCGCGCCCTCTCCACCAGCAAGCCGACCACGCTCGAAACCCCCTTCGAGCCGATGCCGGCGGGCCACAGAGGCAGCCCGGGTGTTCTCCGACCTCGCCCGCGTCGGCAAGTATCTCGGCCAGGCGGCCCGCCTGATGGTGGGCATGCCCGACTACGACGCCTACGTGCAGCACATGCACCTCAACCACCCGGACAAGGAGGTGATGAGCTACGAAGCCTTCTTCCGGGAGCGCCAGGAGGCCCGCTACGGCGGCGGCGACGGCCGCCCCGGGCGCTGTTGCTGACGGCCCGATGAACCCGACCGGCCGGGAACCTGCCCCCTGTGGCAGACTCCCGGCCGGTTTTCCATTCTGCCCGACCATGACCACCCCTCTCTCCAACCCCCTCGCCCTCCCCCGCCCGCCGATCCGCGCCACCCTCCTCACCGGCTTCCTCGGGGCCGGCAAGACGACCCTCCTCAACCGCTACCTCGCCACCCAGCCGGCCCGGCGGGTCGCGGTGCTCGAGAACGAGTTCGGCGCGGTGGGCATCGACGGCGGCCTGATCACCGGGCCGGCCGCCGTAGAGGTGGTCGAGCTCGCCAACGGCTGCATCTGCTGCAGCGTGCGCGGCGAGCTGTCCGCCGCCCTCACCGACCTCGCCGACCGGCGCGACCGGGGCGAGCTCGAGTTCGACCAGCTCGTCATCGAGACCACCGGCCTCGCCGACCCGGCCCCGGTGGCCCAGGCCTTCTTCGTGGACGAAGGCGTGCGCGAGCGCTATGAGCTCGACGGCATCCTGGCCGTCGTCGACGCCCTCCACGCCGACCGCCAGCTCGATGAAAACCGCGTCGCCGCCGCCCAGATCGGCTTTGCCGACCGGGTGCTGCTGACCAAGACCGATGGCCTCGCCGCCGACACCCTGGCGGCCCTCGAGGCCCGCCTCGCCCGCATCAACCTGCGCGTGCCGATCGCCCTGGTGCCGAGCGACCCGGCCGAGCTCGCCGCGCTGTTCGCGCTGGATGCCTTCGTGCTCTCCGACGTGATCGAGCAGAGCCCGGGCTTCCTCACCAAGGAGAGCCCCAGCGGCCTCACCCGCGGCGGCGGCACTTCGCGCAGCTTCGTCCGCCACGACGACGACATTGCCTCGCTGGTGCTGCACCACGCGGGCGAGGTGGACGTCGGCCTGATGGGCAGCTTCGTCGAGGAACTGCTGCTGAAAAACGGCAACGACATGCTGCGCTACAAGGGCATCCTCGCCGTGCGCGGCGAAGCGCGCCGGCTGGTGTTCCAGGGCGTGCACCGCGTCACCGGCTTCGACTACGGCCGCGAGTGGGCAGATGGCGAAGCCCGCGAGACCACCATCGTGATCATCGGCCGCCGCCTCGACGAGGACGCCATCCGCGCCGGCTTCCGGCTGGCCTGCCGCTAGGCGCAAACCTCGCGCGGGCCCCGCCGGAGGCCTCGCGCGACGCCGGCCCCCCTTCCAGCCCCCATCGGCAGCCGGCGCCCCCTCGTCGGCTGTGGTATTTTTGCGCCCTGTTTTTTCGAGCCCCTCCGGCCGCTCCGCTGCCCACACCATGAACGACACCCCGGATCTCTTCGATTCCCTCCCGCCGGAGCCCGCCGGCGCCGGCGAGCCGCCTGCGCCACCGCCCGCCCAGCTCGCCGCCAGCGACGATGCCCTGCCCCTCGACCAGTACGCCGAACGGGCCTACCTGGCCTACGCGATGAGCGTGGTCAAGGCCCGCGCCCTGCCCCAGGTCGAGGACGGCATGAAGCCGGTGCAGCGCCGCATCCTCTTCGCGATGAACGAGATGCGCCTCGCCCCGGGCAGCAAGCACGTCAAGTCGGCCCGCGTGGTCGGCGACGTGATCGGCAAGTACCACCCCCACGGCGACAGCAGCGTGTACGACGCGATGGTGCGGGTGGCCCAGGATTTCTCGCTGCGCTACCCGCTGGTGGACGGCCAGGGCAACTTCGGCTCCCGCGACGGCGACTCGGCCGCCGCGATGCGTTACACCGAATGCCGCCTCACCCCAATCGCCGAGCTGCTGCTCTCCGAGATCGACCGCGGCACCGTGGACTTCCGCCCCAACTACGACGGCGCCTTCGAAGAGCCCCAGCTGCTGCCGGCGCGCCTGCCCTTCGTGCTGCTCAACGGCGCCTCGGGCATCGCGGTGGGCATGGCCACCGAGATCCCGTCCCACAACCTGCGCGAGGTGGCCGCCGCGGCCATCCACGCCATCGAGAACCCGGCTGCCAGCGTGGCCGAGCTGCTCGGCCACATCAAGGGCCCCGACTACCCGGGCGGCGGCCAGCTCATCTCGCCCGCCGCCGACATCCGCCAGGCCTACGAGAGCGGCCGCGGCAGCCTCAAGCTGCGCGCCCGCTGGGTGATCGAAGACCTCGCCCGTGGCCAGTGGCAGCTGGTGGTCACCGAGCTGCCGCCGGGCGTGTCGGCCCAGAAGGTGCTGTTCGAGATCGAGACCCTCACCAACCCGCAGCCCAAGACCGGCAAGAAGTCGATCGACGCCGACCAGGCCCAGCTCAAGGCCCTGATGCTCGCCGCCCTCGACCGGGTGCGCGACGAGTCGGGCAAGGACGCGCCGGTGCGCCTGGTGTTCGAGCCCAAGAGCCGTAACCAGGACATCGCCGAGTTCGCCAACCTGCTGCTGTCCCACACCAGCCTCGAGACGTCCGCGTCGATCAACCTGGTGATGATCGGCCTCGACGGCCGGCCCGGGCAGAAGAACCTCGCCGACATCCTCCACGAGTGGGGCCGCTTCCGCATCGGCACCGTGCGCCGCCGCACCGCCCACCGCCTGGGGCAGGTGAACGACCGCATCCACATCCTCGAAGGCCGGCACATCGTCTTCCTCAACATCGACGAGGTGATCCGCATCATCCGCGAGTCGGACGAGCCCAAGCCGGCGCTGATGACGCGCTTCGACCTGAGTGACCGCCAGGCCGAGGACATCCTCGAGATCCGCCTGCGCCAGCTCGCCCGCCTCGAAGGCATCAAGATCGAGCGCGAGCTGGCCGAACTACGCGGCGAGAAGACCGAGCTCGAAGCCCTGCTCGGTGACGAGGGCAAGCTGAAGCGGCTGGTGGTCAAGGAGATCCGCGCCGACGCCGCCAAGTACGGCGACGAACGCCGCACCCTGGTCGAAGAGGCCGCCCGCGCCGGCGTCACCCAGACGGTGCTCGACGAGGCGGTCACCGTGATCGTCTCCGAAAAGGGCTGGGTGCGCTGCCGCAGCGGCCACGGGGTCGACCTCGCCAACCTCGCCTTCAAGGACGGCGACCGCCTCGGCGCAGCCTTCGAGTGCCGCAGCGTGGATGCACTGGTGGCCCTCACCGACGGCGGCCGCGCCCTCACGGTGGCGGTGTCCACACTCCCCGACGGCCGCGGCAACGGCGCACCGCTGGCCTCGCTGGTCGAGCTGCCGAGCGGCGCCAAGGTCGCCCACGTGCTCGCCGGCAAGGCCGAGCGCCGCGTGCTGCTGGCCACCAGCGACGGCTACGGCTTCATCTGCAACCTGGGCGACATGACCGCCACCAAGCGCGCCGGCAAGCAGTTCATGAGCGTCGACCCGGGCGCCCGCATCCTCGCGCCGGTGCTCTTCGACGCCGCCGAGGGCCAGCACCTGGCGGCCCTGTCGTCGGCCGGCAAGCTGCTGATCTTCACCCTCGACCAGATGAAGGCGCTCTCCGGCGGTGGCCGCGGCACCGTCATCATGGGCCTCGACGAGGGCGAAACCCTGGCCGCCGCCTGCGTGGCCCAAACCAGCCTCACCCTGCTGTGCAACACCCGCGGCGGCAAGCCCGTGGAAACCTCGGTCGCCCCCCGCGACTGGGAGCCGTGGCTCGGCAAGCGTGCCCGCAAGGGCAAGCCCGCCCCCGGCCGCTCCCAGGCCAATGGCCTGCGCGGCAGCTGACGACCGTCTGGCGGGCCGCGGCCCGCGGCCCGGCCTCGGCGCCGGCACGGCAAGCACCAAAGCCCCACCCGCCCCGGGTGGTGGCTGCCTTACCGGTGACGGGGGCAGCCCCTCTGCCCCCCTCCTCAGGCCCGGCCCAGGCCGAAATCGCCCACCGCCCCCGGCGCGGCGATCGGCCTGAACGGCGTGCCCGGCGCGGCCACCACCGTGCCGGGCCGCTCCGGCATTTCATCGGCCGGCAGCCCGCCGCCGTGAACTACCCCACATTTCTCCGCATCGAGCGCGTGTTTCAACTTCACCCACGCGCCTCGCTGCCGTTAACGGGCTGTCCGAAAAAGGGTCACCCGGCGCACGCCCCTGGCCGAGCCGCCCCACCGAACCCCAGACCACCCGATGAAACTCCAGCTCACCGACCGCAACCTGCAGCGCTACCACCTCACCGGCACCCTGGTCGTGGTGGTCGTGCTCGCCCTTGCGCTGGCCGGGAGCTTCCTGTGGATCGGCCTGACCGAACATCGCCAGATCACCCAGCGCTTCGAGCAGGCCCAGCAGAACCGCATCCACGAGCGCCTGCAGTCCGAGATGGACGCCGCCATCGGCTACCTGGATTTCCTGCAGGCCCGCACCGAGGCCACCTTGCGCGAAGCCCTGCGGGCGCGGGTCACGACGGCCTTCCAGATCGCCCATGCCATCCACCAGCGCGAACACGGCCGCCACCCGGAGGCCGAGGTCAAGCGGCTGATCCTCGAAACGCTGCGCCCGCAACGCTTCTTCGACGAGCGCGGCTACTTCTTCGTGCGTGACCTGAAGGGAGTCTGCCTGCTGCAGCCCCTCAGACCGGAGCTCGAGAACACCTCCCTGTGGGACAACCAGGACGACACCGGCCACTACATCACCCGGGGCCTCGTCGAAGCCGCCCTGCGCAGTGACGAAGGCGGCTTCTCGGCCTACCGCTGGTATCCCCCCGAAAACCGCCAGGAGATGTCGGACAAGCTCGCCTACACGCGGCTCTTCAAGCCCTACGGCTGGGTGATCGGCACCGGCGACTACCTCGACCGCTGGCACGCCGCCCGGCTCAAGGAGGGCATCGAACGCCTGCGGGCGTGGCGCTTCGGGGACACCGGGCGCTTCGAGGTGCTCGGCCTCGATGGCACCCTGCTGCTGCAGCATGCCTCGGGCCGCGACGAGGGCAAGGATTACCGCCAGGTCGGCTCGCCGGAAGAGCAGGCCATCCGCAGCCGCATGATCGCGCTCGCCCGCCAGGGCGGCGGCCTGCTGGAATACCCCTGGCGCCAGCCCGGCAGCGATGCCGTCGACACCCGCAGCGCCCTCGTGCAGCACTTCGCCCCGTGGAACATCGTGCTCGTCGCCACCCTCTCGAGCCGGGAGATCCAGGCCGCGATCGACGTCGAGCGCGCCACCGCCTGGGCCTCCCTGTCGTCCCGTCTGCCCTACGCGGGCCTCGTCGCGGTGCTGGCGATCGTCGGGGCGATCCTGGCCTCGGCGCTGTTTTCCCGCTGGATGATCGGGCTGCTGCAGGGCTACAAGCGCGACCTCGACGCCCACGCGCTGGCCCTCGAGCAGAAGGCCGGGGAGCTGCTCCTCGCCGGCCACGTCTTCGAGAGCAGCAAGGAGGGCATCCTCATCACCGACGCCGAGAGCCGCATCCTGGCGGTCAACCCGGCCTTCACCGAGATCAGCGGCTACCGGGCCGAGGAGGTCGTCGGCAAGCAGCCCGACCTGCTCGCCTCCGGCAAGCACGAGCCCGAGTTCTACCGCGACATGTGGCGGACCATCCGCGAGACCGGCAGCTGGAGCGGCGAGATCTGGAACCAGCGGCGCGACGGCAGCATCTTCCCGGAGCTGCTGCAGATCACCACGGTGCGCTCGGCGAGCGGCGAGGTGCTGCACTACGTGGGCACCTTCCTCGACCTCACCGAGCGCAAGGAAGCCGAGGACCGCATCCGCCAGCTGGCCGAGTTCGACCCCCTCACCGGCCTGCCCAACCGCAGCCTGCTGGGCGACCGGATGGCCCAGGCGATGGCCCGCGCCGAGCGCGAGAACCGTCGCGTCGCGGCCCTCGTGCTCGACCTCGACCGCTTCAAGACCATCAACGATTCCCTCGGCCACGCGATCGGCGACCAGCTGCTGCAGGGCGTGGCGGCCCGCCTGCGCCACCTGGTGCGCCACAGCGACACGGTGAGCCGGCTCGGCGGCGACGAGTTCGTCGTGGTCCTCACCGGGCTCGAACACCCGGCCCAGGCCCTGCCCGCCGCCCGCAAGATCCTCGAAGCGCTGGCCGCGCCCTTCCAGCTGGGCGAGCACGAGCTGCTGATCACACCCAGCATCGGCATCGCCCTCTACCCCGACAACGCCGGCGACCCGGAGACCCTGCTGAAGCACGCCGAGGCGGCGATGTACCACGCCAAGAACCAGGGCCGCAACACCTTCCAGTTCTTCACCCCCGAGTTCAACCACTGGGCCACCGACCGGCTGCGCATCGAGAACGGCCTGCGCCACGCCCTGGCGCGGAACGAGCTGCTGCTCCACTTCCAGCCCCAGGTCGACCTCGCCACCCGCGGCATTGTGGGCTGCGAGGCGCTGCTGCGCTGGCAGCCGGCCGACAGCGAGATGGTGATGCCCGACCGCTTCATCCCGGTGGCCGAGGAGACAGGGCTGATCGTGCCGATCGGCAACTGGGTACTCGAGCAGGCCTGCGAGCAGCTCGCCCGCTGGGACGCCGCGGGGGCAGCACCGATCCGCATGGCGGTGAACGTGGCGGTGCCCCAGCTGCGCCAGCCCGGCTTCGTCGACGGCGTCCGCCAGGCCCTGCAGCGGGCCGGCCTGGCCCCCGAGCGGCTCGAGATCGAGGTCACCGAGAGCGTGCTCCTCGACAAGGACGAGCGCATCAGCCGGACCCTCGAAGGCCTGCTCGCGCTGGGCACCAAGCTGTCCCTCGACGACTTCGGCACCGGCTACGCGAGCCTCTCCTACCTGCGCAACTTCCGCTTCAACGTGCTGAAGATCGACCGCTCCTTCGTCAGCGAGCTGCACCACAACGAGGCCGACATCAAGCTGATCCGGGCCATCATCAGCATCGCCCGCGACCTGTCCCTGCAGACGGTGGCCGAAGGCGTCGAGTCGGAGGTGCAGCTCGAGATCCTGCAGGAGCTGGGCTGCACCCTTGGCCAGGGCTACCACTTCTCGCGCCCGGTGCCTGCCGCCCGGATGGGCGAACTGCTGCACGGGTCGCAGCGGGCCTAGACCGGCCCGGGGCAAAGCCTCAGGCCGGCGTGGCCGGCACGCCGTCGATGGGCAGCGTGACGACGAACTCGCTGCCCTTGCCCTCCTCCGAACTCACCCTCACCTCGCCGCCCATCAGACCGACGAGCTCGTGGACCAACGCGAGCCCGAGCCCGGTGCCCTGGTGCCGGCGGGTCAGGAAGTTGTCCACCTGCCGGAAGCGCTCGAAGACGTGGGGCAGCATCTCGGTCGGGATGCCGCAGCCGGTGTCGCGCACCGCCACCTCGAGCTGCGTGCCGCGGCGGGCGACCTGGAGCACGACCTCGCCCGCGTCGGTGAACTTGATCGCATTGCTCAGCAGGTTGTTGAAGATCTGCGCCACCCGGGTCGGGTCGCAGACCAGGGTGTCGGGCAGGCCCTCGTCGAAGCTGAGCACCAGGCGCACCCCCTTGCCGGCAGCAGGCGGATAGTAGGTGCGCACGATGCGCTCGAAGAGCGGCTGCAGGGCTTCGCTGGAGGCTTGCAGCGTCATCTTGCCTGACTCGATGCGCGCCAGGTCCAGGATGGAATTGACCAGCTCGAGCAGGTGCTGGCTGCTCTCGTGGACGATGCCGGCGAACTCCCGGTTCTCGCCCTCGCTACTCTCCCGCAGCAGCTCGGCGTAGCCCATGATGCCGTTGAGGGGCGTGCGCAGCTCGTGGGACATCGACGCCAGGAAGGCCGACTTCATGCGGTTGGCCGACTCGGCCCGCCACTGGCTCTCGCGCAGGTCCTGGGAGATGCGGTACTGGCGGTCCAGCAGATAGACCGAGTAGGCGCCGAAGAACACCACCACCAGGCTCACCCCCAGCACGTAGATCAGGTAGCCCCGGCGCCGGGCCACGAAGGGCGCCAGCGCCTCCGTCTCCTCGACCCCCACGGCCACGGTGAGGGGGTATTCCTTGAGGGTGCGGTAGCTGTAGAAACGCGTGACACCGTCGGCGGTGCTCACCGACCGGTAACTCCCGCTCGGTGCCTGCGCCATCTGCTTCATGAGCTGGCTCGACGACAGGTCCTGCCCCACCGCATCGTCGTCACCGACGCGGCGGGCCCGCACGATGCCG
>JAKLLM010000064.1 GCA_023150125.1 Zoogloea sp. | reverse complement strand
GGCCTGCCCCTTCTTCAACTCCTGGTATGTGGCATCGGCGGCCTCCTGCATGACCTTCATCATTGCCTGGTGGGCGGCCTTCGAGACTTCGTCGCCCGGGCTGCCGCTCAGCACGTAGGTCGGCCCTTCGACATTTCCGGACGAAAAATTTCGGGTGAACACGAGTTTCATGTCGCTGCTCAGCAGCGAAACGTTGAGGCCGACGGCCGCGGTCGGCGTGATCGCGAAACCCGCATTCTTGAGGGCGTTGTACTCGTAGCTGAACTGGCTGCTCCAGGGGCGGACGACCGCCACGTGCCCAATCTGCCCACTGGCCGACTCGACAACCTTCACCCCTTCGGAAAAGACATCCTTGAAGGCCAGCGTCGCAGCTTCCCGGGTGATCTCTCCGATCGGCAGTGTCAGGTTCGTCGCGGCGCCGGTCAAGCTGGTCGGCTTGCCAGTGAATTGCTCATCCTGCACCGCCCGGGGCATCTCTATCAGGGCACGGCCTTTGATTGCCGCATCATACGAGCGTGGCTCGTACTTGAAATGGGTCGGATTGACGGCGCCCTGGAACGCACATCCACCCAGCCCCAGGACACCGAAGCCCAGCACTGCAGCACACAGATATCTCACAAGCCACCTCCCTTCGCCGTGAAGACGGCGTCTCCGAAGACCCCGCCCCGAAAATAGCGGACGCGGAAAACCTGCAGTCGATCGTGCTTCGCCAGCATCTGCCTCAGCAGTCCGGAATCGCGAATCGCCTGCCCGTTGAATTCCAGCAACACATCGCCGACCCGGAGGCCTGCCACCTCGGCAAGGCCTCCCTCATCGATCCACGTCACCAGCACGCCGTTCTGGCTGGGCAAGCCTGCGATGCCGCCCTCGATCTCGGCCACGTCCTGCACCCGGCACCCCAGGCGCGGCGGCGCACCGTCCACCGGCCTGCAATCAAGGGGCACGCTGAGTTCGACCGGATAATCATAGGCGGCGCCATTGACCACATCGACGCCGGCGCCGATCACCCCGCCAAGCAGAATGTTCCCGAAGGCGAGCCCCTTGGTGGAGGACCGAAAGGTCTGGGTAAGCGGGGGGAAGGAACCCTTGCTGCAGGTGACGACCAGATCGGCAAAAGAGCGGTTCACTCCGACCGAGGCGGGCGTCGCTGCGACATACCACCTCCCCTTGTCGTTGCTGATCCGGCACGCTGCACCGGGGCAATCGGGCGTCACCACCGAGACGGATTGATTCTGGCCGCCGACGATCGACGCACAACCACCAACCAGGGTCGCCACGGCCAGCGCCTGCAGGGCACGACTCAGCATATTCTGTCCTCTCACCCTGGGGCCGACGGCCTTTGATTGACATGCTGAAATGATAGTCGCGCGGGCCATCCGCTGATTTGATTCACCACAACACCTGACGGCCCAAAAGCCGGCGCTGCTCCCCGGAAGATCTGTGCCGACTCGTGCGCCCCGCATGTCCGGGGCCTGCCTTACATTTCCACACGACTCCTTACAGGCGTCAGCCCCGCGCTGTTCTAGAGTTGTGCCATGCGTCCTGCCGTTCCACGGCAGGCAACCTGGAACAAGCCCGGAGAACCATCATGAGACTCTTGCTCAAACACCTGCTGGCCGTGATCGCACTGACCGCCTTCACCGGCTGCGCCAACATGAACGCCCAACAGAGAAACACCGCCGTCGGTGCAGCGATCGGCGGCGTGGCCGGCTCCGTGCTCACCAACGGCAGTGCCGTCGGCACCGTCGGCGGAGCCGCGGTGGGTGGGGTGATCGGCAACCAGATCAAGCGCTGACCTCCATCTTCCCACCTCGGCGACGAAGAACCCGGCTCCGGCCGGGTTCTTCTTTTTTGGTTTCCCGAGGCCCCTTCGGCGACAATCGAGGCTTTCGCGAGGAGCAAGGCATGGGCTGGGAACCGGAACGCTATCTGCAGTTTGCCGACGAGCGCCTGCGCCCGGCGCAGGACCTTCTCGCCCGCATCACCCTCCCGGCGCCGGGCCGGGTGGTGGACCTGGGCTGCGGCCCGGGCAACGTCACCCGCCTTCTCGCCGGCCGCTGGCCGCAGGCGCAGATCACCGGCGTCGACAGCTCGGCCGCCATGCTCGAACGGGCCCACCTCGCCCTGCCTGACGCCCGCTTCGAACTCGCCGACATTGGCCAGTGGACGCCCGCCGAGGCCCCCGACCTGATCTTCTCCAACGCCGCCCTGCACTGGCTGGACGACCACCCGGCCCTGTTCGTCCGGCTGCTTGAACTGCTCGCACCGGAGGGCGTGCTGGCCGTGCAGATGCCCGGCAACTTCGATGCCCCCTCCCACCGCCTGATCCGCGAGCAAGCCGCCACACCAGCCTGGGCCGAGGCGCTCGCCGGCGCCCGGATGGGTGCGGTGCTGGACATGCCCGACTACCACCGGATCCTCGCGCCCCACTGCCGGCAGCTATTCCTGTGGGAGAGCATCTACTGGCAAGGCCTGAGCGGGCCGGCGCCGGTGCTCGACTGGCTGCGCGGCACCACCCTGCTGCCCTATCTGGCCCCGCTCACGGCCGATGCGCAGGCGCAGTTCCTGGCCGAACTGGCGCCACAGCTCGCCGAGGCCTACCCAGGCAACGCCGCGGGCACCACCCTGTTCCCCTTCCGCCGGATCTTCCTGGTGGCCTGCCGATGAACGCAGGGCACCTGTACGACGAGGCCGCGCGCCTGATCGCCGACGCCGACGGCCTCGTGATCAGCGCCGGCGCGGGGATGGGTGTCGATTCCGGCCTGCCCGACTTCCGCGGCAACACCGGCTTCTGGCGCGCCTACCCGGCCCTGGCCGGCGCGCGGATCGCTTTCGAGGAGATCGCCAGCCCCGACGCCTTCGTCCGCACCCCCACCCTGGCCTGGGGTTTTTACGGGCATCGGCTCAATCTGTACCGCCGCACCGTGCCCCACCCGGGCTTCGCGATTTTGCAGGCCATCGGTGCATGCCTTCCGCAGGGGGCCTTCGTGTTCACCTCCAACGTGGATGGCCAGTTCCAGCGGGCGGGCTTCGATGAGGCCCACATCTGCGAGGTGCACGGCTCCATCCACCACCTGCAGTGCCTCGACGGCTGCGACGGGCAGATCGCCCACGCCGACGGTTTCGAGCCAGAGGTGGATGAAGCCGCCTGCCTGCTTCGCTCTCCCCTGCCCCGCTGCGCGCGTTGCCAGGCACTCTTGCGCCCCAACGTTCTGATGTTCGGCGACTGGGGCTGGCTGAGCCAGCGCACGGCAGCCCAGCGCCAGCGGCTTGAGGCCTGGCTGGGCGGCACCCGGCGGGCGGTCGTCATCGAGATCGGCGCCGGCCTGCATGTCCCCACGGTGCGCTGGTTCAGCGAAAGCCTGGGCGGACCCCTGATCCGCATCAACCCCACCGAGCCCGACGTTCCTGGCCGCGGCGTCAGCCTGCCCCTGGGTGGCCTGGCCGCGCTCGAGGGCATCCGGCAGGCCTTGTCACAGCGCGGCTTCTTCGACCGCTGAACACTGTTTCACGTGAAACATTAGCCATGGATCCACTCTTCCTGCTCCTGCCCGCGGGCGCCTTCTTTGCCGGCCTGGTGGACGCCGTGGTGGGCGGCGGTGGTCTGATCCAGATCCCCCTGCTGTTATCCACCTTTCCGAATGCCGCGCCGGCAACCCTGTTCGGCACCAACAAGCTGGCCAGCGTGGTGGGCACCACCAGCGCCGCGATCCACTACGGGCGGCGCATCAGCATCCCGTGGCGGGTCGTCGGCCCCGCTGCCGCGGCGGCGGCCATTGGCTCATGGCTCGGGGCGCGGGCTGTGTATCTGTTCCCACCGGCCGCCCTGAAGCCATTGATCCTCGCACTGCTCGTCGTCGTGGCGACCTACACCTTTGTGCGCAAGGATTTCGGCATCCATCACCAGCGCCTGGCCAACGTGCGCCGCGAGCTGCAGCTGGCCATCGCCATCGGTGCCGGCATCGGCTTCTACGACGGCTTCTTCGGCCCGGGCACCGGCAGCTTCCTGATCTTCCTGTTCATCCGCCTGCTGCGGATGGATTTTCTGCATGCCTCGGTGATGGCCAAGATCGTCAACGTCAGCACCAACCTCGCCGCCATCGCCTTCTTCGTTTCCCACGGCGCGGTGTTCTGGCAGGTGGCCGGCGTGATGGCGCTGTGCAACCTCGCCGGCTCTCAGGTGGGTGCAGTGCTCGCCCTGCGCTACGGCGCGGCCTTCATCCGCAAGGCCTTCCTGGTCGTGGTGATCGTACTGATCCTGCGTTTCAGCGCCGACATCTTTCTTGCCTGAAGGATTTGTTTCACGTGAAACAAGCACCGATCAGCCTGCCCCTGGCCCCCAACGTGGCAATACAGCTCGACGCCACCGCCCCGCCAATCGAGGTACGCAGCGCCTTCCAGCGCATCTCGGTGGACCACACGGCCGCCTTTGGCCGCCTCTACCGCCTCGACGGCGACGCGATGGCGGCCGAGGCGGACGAGTTCATGATCCACGAAAGTCTCGCCCACCTCGCAGCCCTGGAGCACCCTTCGCCACGCCGCGCCATCGTACTCGGCGGGGGAGACGGCGCCAGCGCCCGCGAACTCCTCAAGCACCCGGGCATCGAGCGCATCGTCGTGGCCGAGCTCGACCCGGCCGTCGTCAGCACCCTGTGCGAACATATGCCGGCCCTCGCCGCCGGCGCCTTCGACAACCCGCGTGTCGAGCTCCACATCGGCGACGCCGCCGAAAGCCTGGGCCAGCTTCGCACCCAGGGCGAAGCCTTCGACCTGATCCTCTTCGACCTCACCCAAACCGACGACCCGGCCTGCGCCCACCTCCACGACGAGGCCTTCCTGGCCCTGTGCGCGGCCAGCCTCGGCCCCGCCGGGATCGCCCACGTCCAGCTCGGCTCGCCCTTCTACCAGCCCGCCAAGGTTCGCCGCCTCTGGCTGCGCCTGCGCCGCATTTTCGCCAGCGTCCGCCTCAGCCTGATCAACGTGCCACTGTACGGCGGCCCCTGGCTGTTGGCCCGCTGTGGCACCCAGCCCGCAGTCGGCATCGATGCCGATCTTCTGCAGCAACGGCTAGAAGAACGCGGCATCCGCGGCCTGCGCTACTACAATCCAGCCCTGCACCTCGCCAGCGAGGCCTTGCCCAACCACCTGCGCGACCTGCTCGCCTGACGCCATGCCCACCTCTGCCCACCCCGCCCATCTGCCCGAGGACAGCCTCGGCCACGCCCTGCTCACCAGCGCCGAGCTAATCGCCGACGTCGTCGGCGGCACCACCCTCACCGAGGCCCTGGCCCGCCTGTGGGCCGCCCGCCCGGCCACACCGGCGGGCGTCCGCGGTGCCATCCTCGACCTCACCTACGGCACCCTGCGCGACTACGGCCGGCAGGATTTCATCCTCGGCAAGCTGCTCCAGAAGCCGCTGCCCGAGCCTGTCCAGTCGCTACTGCGGGTCGCCCTGCACCGCCTTGCCGTGCGCCCCGACACCGCCCACACGGTGGTCGACCAGGCCGTCAACGCCGCCGCGACCCTGCTCGGCGGCAAGTTCAAGGGCGTCGCCAACGGCGTGCTGCGCAACGCCCTGCGCCAGGCCGGCGAGCTCGCCCAGGCGGCCGACGCCGACATGGTCGCCGAACACCGCCACCCGCCCTGGTGGATCCGCCGCCTCAAGAGCCAGTACCCGCAAAAGTGGCGCGCCATCCTCGCCGCCGGCAACACCCATCCGCCGATGGCGCTGCGGGTCAACCCGCTGCGGGCCAGCGACGACGAGGTGCTGGCCGACTTCGCCGCCGCCGGCATTGCCGCCAGGCGCCTCGCCCCGGGCACCCTGCTCCTCGACCAGCCGCTGTCGGTCGGCCGCATCCCGGGCTTCGCGGAGGGCTGCCTCAGCGTGCAGGACGCCGGCGCCCAGCACGCCGCACGCCACCTCGACCTCGCCGACGGCCAGCGCGTGCTCGACGCCTGTGCCGCGCCCGGCGGCAAGAGCGCCCACATCCTCGAGACCGCCGACGTGGCCCTCACCGCCCTCGACACCGACCCGCTGCGCGCCCGCCGCATCACCGAAAACCTCGCCCGCCTCGGCCTCTCGGCCGAGGTGAAGGCCACCGACTGCCGCAATCTCGACGCCTGGTGGGACGGCCGGCCCTTCGACCGCATCCTCGCCGACGTGCCCTGCTCCGCCTCCGGCGTGGTACGCCGCAACCCCGACATCAAGTGGCTGCGCCGCTCCGACGACATCCCCCGCTTCGCCGCCCAGCAGGCCGAGATCCTCGAGGCCCTGTGGCAGACCCTCGCGCCGGGTGGCAAAATGCTCTATGCGACCTGCTCGGTGTTTGCCGACGAAAACGGGGCCCAGGTCGCCGCCTTTGCGGCCCGCCACCCCGATTGCCGCCGCCTCCCCATCGCGGGGCAATTCGACTGCCAGTACCTGCCTTGCGCCGACCATGACGGATTCTTCTACGCCCTGCTCGAGAAAACCGCCTGAGC
The DNA here is from genome assembly GCA_023150125.1 of Zoogloea sp. Classification (GTDB taxonomy): domain Bacteria; phylum Pseudomonadota; class Gammaproteobacteria; order Burkholderiales; family Rhodocyclaceae; genus Zoogloea. The sequence goes on along the minus strand of JAKLLM010000064.1, from coordinate 6,145 downwards.
GCCGTCGCTTCCTGGGCGGCCTGCTGGCCCTCGCCGCAGGCGTCGGCGGCCTCTCGGCCACGCCGGCAAGGGCCGCCGAGGCGGAGATCCGCAACGTCGCCCTGGTGCTGGCCGACGACACCTACGTGCTCAACGCCGACATCGTCGCCGAGCTCACCCCCTTGCTGGCCGACGTGGTGGCCAGGGGCGTCTCCCTCTACTTCGTCACCGAATTCGAGCTCGCCGCCCCCCGCTGGTACTGGCTGGACGAGGAGATCGTCACCAAGAGCCTCACCTATCGCCTCTCCTACCAGTCCCTCACCCGCCAGTACCGCCTCACCAGCGGCGCCCTGCACCAGAACTTCGGCAGCCTGGAAGAAGCCCTGCGCACCATGCTGCGGATCCGCAACTGGAGCGTCATCGAGCGCGGCGCGCTGCGCATCGGGCGCAGCTACAACGCCGCGCTGCGCTTCCGCCTCGACGTGGCCGAGCTGCCCAAGCCCCTCCAGGTGAGCGCCCTCGGCCGCAAGGACTGGAGCCTGGGCTCCGACTGGTACCGCTGGACCTTCGCCGCCGGGCGGGACACCCGATGAGGCCCACCGTCCTCGTCGTGGCCGCGGCGATCGCCGGCATCCTGCTCTTCCTGCTCGCCACCGCCAGCGCCAACACCCCGCTGTTCGCCCGCAACTACACCCTGCTGCTGGGGCTCAACGGCGTCATCGCCCTCGGCCTCGCCAGCCTGGTGTTCGTGCAGCTGCGCGGGCTGTGGCAGGAATACCGCTCGCGTCGCTTCGGCTCACGCCTCAAGCTGCGCCTGATGGCCATCTTCGCCGCGATGGCGGTGGTGCCGGGGGTGCTGGTGTATGCGGTGTCGCTGCAGTTCGCGGTGAAGAGCATCGAATCGTGGTTCAACGTGCGGGTCGACACCGCCCTCGAGAGCGGCCTCCAGCTGGGCCGCGCCTCCCTCGACATGCTCCTCGACCAGCTCGCGGTAAAGGCCGACCGGATGGCCCAGGAGCTCGAGACCGCACCGCAGCTCCGCTCGCCGCTACTCAACGAACTGCGCGAACGCCACGGCGTCGAGTCGGCCACCGTGTTTTCGCCCGGCGGCAAGATCGTCGCCACTGCCGACGCCCAGCTGTCGGCCCTGATGCCGGAGCAGCCCACTGCCGCCCAGCTCCGCGAGGCCCGCCAGAGCCGCGGCTACCGCGCCACCGAAGGCCATGCTGCCGACGGCCTGCTGCTGCGGGTGATCGTGCCGATCCCGTCCCGCCGCCTCAGCGAACCCCAGCTGCTGCAGGTCACCCAGGACGTGCCCCAGACCTTCGCGATGCACGCCGAAAGCGTCGAGGCCGTGCACCGGGACTACCAGGAGCTCTCCCTCGCCCGCAACGGCCTGAAGAGCATCTACACCCTCACTCTCACCCTCACCCTGCTGCTGGCTCTGTTTGCCGCGGTGGCCGTCGCCTTCGTGCTCACCCGGCGGCTGGCCGCGCCGCTGTTCATCCTCGCCGAAGGCACCCAGGCCGTCGCAGCCGGCGACTTCAGCCCGCGCCAGGCCCTGCCCGCCCACGACGAGCTGGGCGTCCTGACCCAGTCCTTCAACCAGATGACGCGCCAGCTCGAGGACGCCCGCGCCCAGGCCGACAACAGCCGCGCCGCCGTCGAGCGCAACCGCGCCTACCTCGAGAGCGTGCTGGCCAGCCTCTCGGCGGGCGTGCTGGCCTTTTCGCCGGACGGCCACCTGCGGGCCGCCAACCACGGCGCGATGACCATCCTCAACGACGGGCTGGACGGCTACGAGCACACCCGCCTCGCCGACTGGCAGGCCCACGCCGCCTTCCGCGACGCCCTCCTCGACGGCTTCGCCGCCCCCGAGCCCGACTGGAACCGCCAGCTCGAATTCTCCAACCCCGACGGCAGCACCCAGACCCTGCTCCTCCACGGCACCCGCCTGCCCGACAGCACCGGCGGTGGCTGGGTGGTGGTGTTCGACGACATCACCCGGCTGATCGCCGCCCAGCGCACCGCCGCCTGGGCCGAGGTCGCCCGGCGCCTCGCCCACGAGATCAAGAACCCCCTCACCCCCATCCAGCTCTCCGCCGAGCGGCTGCACTTCAAGCTCGCCGACCGCCTCGACGACGAGGGCCGCCAGATGCTGGAGCGCTCGACCCAGACCATCGTCAACCAGGTCGAGGCCATGAAGAACCTGGTCAACGCCTTCCGCGACTACGCCCGCCTGCCCAGCCCGCAGATGACGCCGATCGACCTCAACGCCCTGGTCCGCGAAGTGCTGGGCCTCTACGAAGGCTCGCCGGTGATGATCCACGCCGAACTCGGCGCCGACCTGCCCCGCGTGCTCGGCGACGCCACCCAGCTGCGCCAGGTCATCCACAACCTGCTGCAGAACGCCGAGGACGCCCTCGCCGACCAGGACGACGCCGAGATCCGCCTGTTGACCCGCAGCGATTCCCGGCGGGTAGACTTGATCCTGCGCGACAACGGCCCGGGCTTCGCCCCCGAGATCCTGTCCCGCGCCTTCGAACCCTACGTGACGACCAAGGCCCGCGGCACCGGGCTGGGCCTGGCCATCGTCAAGAAGATCATCGACGAACACGAAGGCGAGATCCGTCTTGCCAACCGAGAAACCGGCGGTGCCGAAATCCGCATCCGCCTGCGCAGCGCCCCCCAATCAGAACCCAGCGTCCATGGCCAAAATTCTCATCGTTGACGACGAAGTCGGCATCCGCGAGCTCCTCTCGGAAATCCTCCGCGACGAGGGGCACGACATCATCCTCGCCGAAAACGCCGCCGCCGCCCGGGCCGCCCGCAACGCCGCCCGCCCCGACCTCGTGCTCCTCGACATCTGGATGCCCGACACCGACGGCGTCAGCCTGCTCAAGGAATGGTCGGCCAACGGCCAGCTCACGATGCCGGTGGTGATGATGTCCGGCCACGGCACCATCGACACCGCCGTCGAGGCCACCCGCATCGGCGCGATGGAGTTCCTCGAAAAGCCCATCGCCCTCCAGAAGCTCCTCGCGGCGGTCAAGCGCGGCCTCTCGCGCATCAAGCCGGCCCACGCCCCCAGCCCGCTGGGCCTCGGCGCCTTCGCCCGCTCCGCCCCGCTGCGCGACCTCAAGAAGCGCCTCGAGCAGATGGCCGACAAGTCGCGCATCATCCTGCTCCGCGTCGGCCCCGGCAGCCTCGCCGAACTATGCGCCCGCACCCTGCAGCGCATCGGCACCCCGTGGCTCGACCTGTCCCTGTCGTCGGCCCCCCTCGAGCTCAACACCCTCGAAGGCGCGCGCAACGGCCTGCTCTACGTGCCCGAGCTGTACTACCTTTCGCGGCCCCAGCAGAAGAACCTGGTCTTCGCGATGGACCGCCTGGAGCGCCACGGCCACACCCTGGTCGTCGCCACCGAGCACGACATCGACGAACTCATCGAGCACGGCTGGGACGAGCGCGCCCTCGCCCGGCTGTTCGAAGTCTCGCTGGCGCCGCCAGCCCTCGGCGAGATCCGCGACGAGATCCCCGAGATCGCCAGCCAGATCCTGCTGCACTTCGTCGAGGCCGGCGAGGTACCGCCCCGCCGCCTCAGCTCCGCCGCGCTCAACGCGCTGCGCAACCGCAACTGGAGCGGCGGCTACGCAGAGCTCAAGGCCGCCATCAAGTCCCTTGCCCTGGGCACCCTGGAAGACGAAATCGACATGGACGAAGTCGCCCATCTGCTGGTCAAGACCCCGACCGCAGCCCTCGGCCTGCCCCTCGACCTCCCGCTCCGCGAGGCCCGCGAGATCTTCGAGCGCCTGTACTTCGAGCACCACCTGCAGATCGACGGCAGCAACATGACCCGCCTCGCCGAAAAGACCGGCCTCGAGCGCACCCACCTCTACCGCAAGCTCAAGCAGCTCGGCATCAGCGTCGGCAAGCGCCACGACAACGGCGACGGCTGACCGGCCCCCGCCACACAGCGGCCCGGCCTGCGAACCGACACCCCACGGGAGACAAGAACAATGAAGATCATCATCCTCGGCGCCGGCCAGGTCGGCGTCTCGGTCGCCGAAAGCCTGGTCTCGGAAGCCAACGACATAACCGTCGTGGACTTCGACGGCGAACGGCTCGCCAACCTCCAGGAGCGCCTCGACCTGCGGGTCGTCACCGGCAACGGCGCCTCACCCTCGGTGCTCGAGACGGCCGGCGCCGGCGACGCCGACCTGCTGATCGCCGTCACCCAGTCGGACCAGACCAACCTGTGCGCCTGCCGGGTCGCCAAGACCCTGTTCAACGTCCCGACCCGCATCGCCCGCCTGCGCGCCGCCGACTACGAGGACTACCCCCAGCTCCTCGACGACAGCAACTTCGCCGTCGACCACTCGATCTGCCCCGAGCAGATCGTCACCGACTACATCCGCAAGCTCATCGAGTTCCCCGAGGCGCTGCAGGTGCTCGAGTTCGCCGAAGGCATGGTGACGATGATCGCGGTGCGCGCCTTCGAAGGCGGCCTGCTGGTCGGCAAGCCCCTCAACACCATCCCGCTGCGCCTGCCCAACATCGACGCGCGGATCGCCGCCATCTTCCGCCACGACCAGCCCATCGTGCCCACCGGCGACACCGTGATCGAGAGCGGCGACGAGGTCTTCATCATCGCCGCCAGCTCCCACATCCGCCGGGTGATGACCGAGCTGCGCCGCATGGACAAGCCGATCCGCCGGGTGATCATCGCCGGCGGCGGCAACATCGGCCTGCGCCTCGCCAAGGCCATCGAGAAGACCGTCGCGGTCAAGCTCATCGAACGCGACCGCCGCCGGGCCGAGCACCTCGCCGCCGAGCTCGAACGCAGCGTCGTGCTGCGCGGCGACTCCACCGACGAAGCCCTCCTCGACTCCGAGAGCGTCGAGGAGACCGACATGTTCCTCGCCCTCACCAACGACGAGGAAGACAACATCATGTCGGCCTCGCTCGCCAAGCAGATGGGCGCCCGCCGCACGCTGGCGCTGATCAACCGCAAGTCCTACGTCGACCTCGTGCAGGGCGGGCGCATCGACATCGCCATCTCGCCGGCCCAGACCTCCATCGGCCAGCTCCTCGCCCGCGTCCGGCGCGGCGACGTGGCCGCCGTGCACAGCCTGCGCCGGGGCGCCGCCGAGGCCCTCGAGGTGGTCGCCCACGGCGACGCCAAGCACTGCAAGGTGATCGGCCGCAAGCTCGAGGAGCTCGACCTGCCCGAGGGCGCCACCATCGCCGCCATCGTCCGCCAGACCGGCACCAGCCGCACCGAATACCGCGACCTAGTGCCCTACGAGGTGCCCATCGTCGAAGTCATCATGGCCCACCACGACACGGTGATCCGCCCCGACGACCACGTCATCGTCTTCTGCACCAGCAAGAAGCTGGTCGCCAAGGTCGAGAAGCTGTTCCAGGTCGGCTGGGGGTTCTTCTGATGGACGCCCTGCTCCCCGTCGCCAACGTACTGGGCAGGCTGCTGTCGATCTTCAGCTTCGCCTACCTGATGCCCATCGCCGCGGCGATCTACTACAACGACGGCACTACCGCCGACTTCGTCGCGGCCATGGTGATCTCACTCCTCTCCGGGCTCACCCTGTACTTCGTCACCCGCGCCAACTACCGCGAACTCAAGCCCCGCGACGGCTTCCTGCTGGTATCCACCGTGTGGGTGCTGATGGCCGCGATCGCCACCATCCCGCTGCTCCTCGTCTACGACACGATGAGCTTCACCGACGCCTTCTTCGAGACCATCTCGGGCCTCACCACCACCGGCGCGACGGTGATGACCAATCTCGACAACGCACCACCGGCCATCAACCTGTGGCGGCACGAGCTCAACTGGCTCGGCGGGATGGGCATCATCGTGCTGGCGGTCGCCATCCTGCCCATGCTGGGGGTTGGCGGCATGCAGCTCTACAAGGCCGAAACCCCCGGCCCGATGAAGGACGCCAAGCTCACCGCCCGCATCGCCGACACAGCCAAGGCCCTGTGGCTGGTCTATGTCGGCTTCACGATCGCCTGCGCGCTGCTGCTCAAGCAGGCCGGGCTGTCCTGGCTGGATTCGATCTGCCACACCTTTGCGGCCATGTCCCTCGGCGGCTTCTCGACGCGCGACGCCAGCGTCGGCGCCTTCGACGACCCGATGGTCGAGTTC
>JAKLLM010000063.1 GCA_023150125.1 Zoogloea sp. | reverse complement strand
GGCGCGGTGGCCTGGGGGCTGGCCCGCAGCGGCGGCCGTGGCCCGGCCATCGGCGGCGGCTCGGCGCGCAGCTACTTTTTGCTGCTCGACGCAGGCGGCGACGCCCGCCGCGGCGTGTGCGTGCTGCCCCGCGGCACCGAGGCCGGCCATGAGGTGCATCTGCCCGGCCGCAGCTTTGCGTTGCGGCTGGGGCAGGCGGTGCGTTTCCAGCTCGTCTCGTCGGTGGGCGACACGCCCTGGCAGGCCGGCGAGCTGGTCGAGCAGCTGGGCGACGACTTCATCCACCTGCCACCCATCGCCACCGTGCTGCCCGCCGCCGCGGGCGCCGGCCGGCGCGACGTGACGGTGCAGCTCACCGCCACGATGACCGAGGTCGGCACCCTCGAGATGCACTGCGTCAGCGCCGACGACCCGGGCCGGCGCTGGCTGCTGGCTTTCGAGCTGCGCGGCGACACCGCCAGCCCCGCGCCGCCCACCACCACCGAACACCCGCGCCTGCCGGCCGCCGTCGACGAGATCGAGCGGGTCTTCGGCGGACAGGCCAAGCCGATGGACGCCCGCGAGGTGCGCGGCCTGCGCGCCCGCCTCGAACGCCTGCTCGGCCCGCGGGAGGGCTGGGACCTGCCGCTGCTGCGCGCCCTCTTCGACGCGCTGATGGAGCGTGCCGGCCGCCGCCGCCGCTCCGCCGAACACGAACGCTGCTGGCTCAACCTGGCCGGCTACACCCTGCGCCCGGGCCTCGGCGCCGCCCTCGACGAGTGGCGCATCGAACGGCTGTTCGGCCTCTTCGGCCAGGGCATCCAGTACCAGCAGGAGGGACGCAACTGGTCCGAGTGGTGGACGCTGTGGCGCCGCGCCGCCGGCGGCCTGCCCGAGGCCGCCCAGCTGGAGATCCTCGAGGTGCTGGCCGGCCACCTGGAAACATTGGGCGAGGGCAAACGCGCCCGCGCCCCGGTGCATGAGTCCTACGACGACATGGTGCGCCTCGCCGCGTCCCTCGAGCGGGTGCCGGCGCTGCACCGCATCGAGGTCGGCAAGTGGCTGCTCGAACGCCTCCAGCGCCCCGCCGAGAAGCCGCACACCTGGTGGGCGCTGGGCCGCGTCGGCGCGCGCCGGCCGCTGTACGGCAGCGCCCACACGGTGGTGCCGGCCGAGATCGCCGCGGGCTGGCTGGAGGCCGTGCTGGCCCTCGACTGGAAGCGCGTCGAACCGGCCGCCTTCGCCGCCGCCCAGATCGCCCGCCTCACCGGCGACCGCAGCCTCGACCTGCCACCCGAGCTGCGCGACACCGTGGTGCGCCGCCTCACCGCGAGCCGTGCGCCCGAGAGCTGGGCAGCCCTGGTGCGGGACGGCGGCAAGCTCGACGACGCCGACCAGCGCCGCAGCTTCGGCGAGGCATTGCCGCCCGGGCTGCGGCTGATCGACTGAGCCGCCCGGGCCGAACAGATCCGGGCGCTGGCGATCTACGAGAAGCTGCGAGGCCCCGAACACCCGGGGGCCGCCGAGAGCCTCGACAATCCCGTGTTGATCCACACCGACGGGCCGCCACGATCCGCAGCCGGGCGCCCAGGGGCCCTCAGGTGGCGACCAGCCCCACCGGTGGCAAGAGCTTCGGATGCGATCAGGCTCGCCCGCCGTGACGCCGGGAGTCAAGAATCGGGCCGCCGTGACGTAATCGAGCAACCCGGCAGTGCATTGCATGCGCACCGCCGCCCGATCCTCGACCGAAGCCCGCCCGCCATGTTCAAACGTCTCAGCCTCACCCAGCGCCTCCTCGCCGGGACCGCCCTCGCCATCACCCTCGCCTTCGGCATCCTGCTCGCCATCACCGTCCAGCAATCGCGCCAGGGCGCCGTGGAACAGGCGGAGCTCGGCATGCGTACCCAGCTCGACCTGGTCGTCACGATGCTCGACTACGCCCAGGAATCCCTCAAGACCCGCGCCCGCGACCAGCTCACGCTGCTCGAACACGAGCTGCCCGGCAAGGCCAGCCTGGGCGCCCCGGTGGCCACCGGCAAGCGCGAGCTCCCGCGCCTGCGCTTCGGCGAGCTCGAAGGCAACAACAACCCGGAGTTCCTCGAGGCCTACCGCAAGCGCAACGGCGTCGACGCCGCCTTCCTGGTGCGCGAGGGCGACACCTTCTACCGGGCCTCGACCCTGCTCAAGGACGCCGACGGCAAGCACCGGGTCGGCGAGGCGATCAAGGACGCCTACGCGGCCACACTGCTGCGTGGCGAAACCTACACCGGCACCCTCGAACGCGGCGGCCGCCTCTACGTGCTGGGCGCCAAGCCGGTGCTGGGCGCCGACGGCAAGGTGATCGGCGGGATCACCGTGCGCCTCGACGCCGAAGCCAACGTGACCATGCTGAAGGACCGGCTGCGCAACATCGCCGTCGGGAGCAGCGGCTACCTCTACGTGCTGGCCCCGCCCAGCGGCGACTCCAAGGAGAGCCGCGTGCTGATGCACCCCCAGCACGAGGGCAAGCGCCTCTCCGAACTCGACGCCAACACGATCCGCCCGGTGCTCGAAAAGCAGCTCGCCGAACGCAACGGCACCCACCGCTACGCCTGGACCAACGCCAGCGGCCGGCAGCTCGAGAAGATCGCGATGTTCAAGGAGCAGAAGGAGCTCGGCTGGATCGTCGCCAGCAGCACCGCGATCGATGAGCTCACCGCCGCCAGCGCGGCCCTGCGCAACCTGCTGCTGGGCCTCAGCGTGGGCTTCGGCCTGCTGCTGTGCGCCGGGATCGGCGGCTACATCTGGACCAGCCTGCGGCGCCTGCAGCCGGTGACGCAGGGCATCGAGGCCCTCGCCGCCGGCGACCTGGGCCGCCAGCTGCCCTGCGACCCGGAAAGCCGCCACGAAGCCGACATGATGGCCAGCGCCCTCAACGAGGCCAGCGCCGCACTGCGCCAGCTGATGGGCAGCGTGCAGACCACCGTGGGCGGCGTGGAGGGCAACGCGGCGCAGCTCGGCGCCCTGATCCGCGGCGTCGATGCCGCGATGGGCCAGCAGAGCGAGGCCACCAGCGGCATGTCGGCCGCCACCGAGGAGCTGTCGACGAGCATCGACCAGGTGGCCCACAACGCCGCCCACGCCCTGGCGCTGACCCGCGATACCCGCGCTGCGGTGGACGAGGGCCGGATGGCCGTCCACGACACCATCGGCGCCATGGAGAACACCGCCGCCAAGGTGGCCGACGCCGCCGACAAGGTGCGCGACCTGGGCGAGCGCGGCCACAAGGTGCAGGACATCGCCGGCGCCATCCAGAGCATTGCCGACCAGACCAACCTCCTCGCCCTCAACGCCGCCATCGAGGCGGCCCGTGCCGGCGAGGCCGGCCGCGGCTTCGCGGTGGTCGCCGACGAGGTGCGCAAGCTCGCCGAGCGGGCCAAGAGCTCGGCCAGCGACATCAGCGTCATCCTCACTGCGCTGCTGGAGCAGGTGGGCAACGTCGCCGCCGACATCGTCGAGGCCTCCGACCGGGCCCGGGACAGCGCGACCCGCTCGCGCCAGGTCGAGGACGCGCTGACGGCCATCGAGCAGCGCTCCACCCAGACGGTGGACGCAGTCGAAGACATCGCCCGGGCCGCCGACGAGCAGAGCCGCGCCGGTCACGATATCGCCCGCAAGGTGGAGTCGGTCGCCCACCTGGCCGAAACCATCGGCAGCCAGACCCGCGAGGTCGAGGAAGTCGCCGGCGACCTGGCCGCCCAGGTGGCCGGCCTGTCCGACGCCGCGGCGCGCTTCCGGCGCTGAGGCGGCGGGAGTATCCCCACGGGATGCACCGCCGCGGTAAGCTGCCCGGCAGCCTGCCCGAGGGGCTCGGCGAAATGGGGAGAGATGCGGTGAAACGTCGACACAATGCGCTATGGGGCGCGCTGTTTGCGCTGGTGGTGGCCGCAGCGGCGCCGGAGGCCACGGCCGCCGGCGTGATCCGCGAGAAGGCGGTGCGCTTCGCGTCGGGTGCCGAGTGGGCGATCGTGCGGGGGCGGCTGCACGGGCGCGATACGATCGACCACCTCGTCCCGGCCCGGGCGGGCCAGGCGCTCACGGTGCTCTTCAAGGCCGGCAACGGGGCCGCCTACTTCAACGTGCTGCCGCCCGAGGGCGACGAGGCGCTCTTCGTTGGCTCCAGCGCCGCCCGGCCCGGCCATTTCCGGGCGCAGCTCGACCGGGCCGGCGCTTACCGCATCCGCGTCTACCTGATGCGCAGCGCGGCGCGGCGCCACGAATCGACCGACTACTCCCTCAAGATCAAGCTCGCCGACGGCTGACGGCCGGCCGGGGCGACACCCCGCGGGCCGCGCCTAGCGGGCGTTCACCCGCTCCATCATCCGCACCAGGTCGGGCAGCGAGCGCACCTTCATCTTGTGCATGATGTTGTGGCGGTGCACCTTGACCGTCATCTCCGAGACGCCGAGCTCCGCCGCGGCCTGCTTGTTGAGCATCCCCCGCACCATGAAGACGATGACCTCCCGCTCGCGCCCGGTGAGGGTGGCGTAGCGGCTCCGCAGCTCGCCCAGCTCGGCCGCCTCGCTGCGGCTGGCCCGGTCCTGGGCCAGCGCATTGCGGATCGCCGCCAGCAGGTCGTCGTCGCGGAAGGGCTTGGCGAGAAACTCCACGGCGCCGGCCTTGATGGCCCGCACCGCCATCGGGATGTCGCCGTGGCCGGTGATGAAGATGATCGGGATCGGCTCGCCCGAGCGCGCGAACTCGCCCTGCAGGTCGAGCCCGGACAAACCCGACATGCGCACGTCCAGCACCAGGCACGAGACGCAGGCCGGGCGCGGCTGCTGCAGGAAGTCGACGGCGGAGGCGAAGGTCTGCACCTGATAGCCGACCGAGCGGATCAGGCTGGAGAGGGCTTCGCGCACCGACAGGTCGTCGTCGACGACGAAGACGGTTTCGGCGGTGGTGTTCAATCGCGCTCCCTTGCCGGCCCGCGCCGGTCAGATCGACGGGATGTTGAAGACGAAGCGGGTGCCCGCTTCAGCCGAGGTGTCGAGCCCCAGGCGCCCGCCATGATTTTCGACGATGGTCCGGCTGATCGCCAGCCCCATGCCCAGCCCGTCCGGCTTGGTCGAGAAGAAGGCGTCGAACAGCTTGTCGCGGGCCTCGGGCGGAATGCCGGGGCCAGAGTCGTGCACCGCAAACACCGCGCCGTCGGCCGCGTCCTGCCGCAGCGCCAGCGTGAGGCGCCGCTCGCCCGGCCACTCCCGCAGCGCATCGACGGCGTTGATGACGAGGTTGAGGATCACCTGCTGCAGCTGCACGGGGTCGGCGTAGATCCGCGGCAGATCCGGCGGGATGCGCAGCTCCACCTGCACCCCGGCCTCCAGCAGCACCGTGTTGAGCATCCGCAGCAGCTCGTCGAGCAGCTTGGGCACGGCGATCCACTCCTGCCGGATCTCCCCCGCCCGCAGGAACCTGCGGATGCGCGCGATCACCTCGCCGGCCAGGGTGGCGTCGCGACTCACCCGCCGCAGCGCGGCCACCACCTCGTCGTGGTTGGGCTGCTCCAGCGCCAGCCAGCGCAGCGCGGCGGCGCTGTTGGTGATGACGGCGGCCAGCGGCTGGTTGACCTCGTGGGCGATCGAGGCGACCAGCTCGCCCATCGCGGTGAAGCGCGACACCCGGGCCAGCTCGGCGCGGGTCGCGGCGAGGGACTGCTCGCCCTCCTTCTTCGCGGTGATGTCCTCGACGATCACCGCCAGCATCGGGCCGTCCTGGTCCACCGCCGGAATCCGCGACGCGCTGACGTTGGCCCACAGGTAGCCGCCGCCCTTCTTTTCGTAACGTTTCTGGACCTGGTAGGCCGGCAGCGCGCCGTCGAACAGGCCCTGCACGTTCCGCCCGGTCAACGGGCGCTGGGAGGGCTCGGTGATGTCCACCAGCGAGACGCCCACGATCTCGCCCTTGCCATAGCCGAGCATGCGCTGCAGGGCCGGATTGGCGCTCAGGATGCGCCCGTCCCGGTCGGCCAGCGCGATGCCCACCGCGGTGTTGTCGTACAGGCCCAGCCAGCGGCGGTCGGACACCTGCAGCGCGAGCAGGCTCTTCTGCAGCGACTTGCGGCTCTCGACGAGGCCGGCGGTCAGCTCGCCGATGTCCGAGGCCTGGGAGTTGAGCTCCTTCTGCAGGATGTCCACGGTGCGCTTGACCGCCACCAGGTTGCGCACCCGAGCCCGCAGCTCCTGGGGCGAGAAGGGCTTGGTCACGTAGTCCTGGACCAGCGCCTCGAGCAGGGTCTCGCGCAGCACGTCGTCGACCCGCGCCGACAGCACCAGCACCGGCACGTGGGGGAAGTCCGGCGTGGCGCGCAGGGCCCGCACGAAACGCTCGCCGTCGAAGTGCGGCATCATCAGGTCGGTGATGATCAGGTCCGGCGGGTCGGCCAGCGCGGCGGCCAGCGCCGATTCGCCATTGCCCTCCAGCGACACGTCGTACTCGTCGATCAGCACGTCATAGAGGAAGAGGCGCAGGTCGGGGTTGTCCTCGGCCACCAGCACCCGCGGCCGGCCCGTCCGGCGCAGCGGCGCGGGCATCTCGGGCACGCTCGGCGCCGCGTCGCCAAAATCCGCCGGCAGCGCGGCGACGGCAGCGCCCTCGCGCACGAAGGCGCCGTCGGGGGCCCGCACCGGCATCTCCACCTGGAACACCGCGCCGCCGCCCGGCGCATCCACGACCACCACGGTGCCGCCGTGGAGCTCGACGAACTCCCGCACGATGTTGAGCCCCAGCCCGCTGCCCACCGCGCCCTGGCCGGCCTCGCCCTGGGTGAAGCGGTCGAAGATCTGCTGCTTCATCGCGTCGGGCACGCCGGGGCCGTTGTCCTGCACGCTGACCAGGAAGCGCCCGCCCGGCACGTGTTCGAGGGTGCAGCTGATGCGCCCGCCGGCGGGGGTGAACTTGAAGGCGTTGGAGACCAGGTTCACCAGGATGCGGGCAAACTTCACCCGGTCCACGTCGGCGTACAGCTCGTCCTCGCCGCGCACGCAGAGGGTGATCGCGCGCTCCTCGGCGATCGCCGCGAAGCCCGCCGCAATGTCCTGGGCCATCGCCGTGACGTTGGCGCAGAGGTAGGCCAGCGGCATCCGGCCGGAGTCGATGCGGGCCAGGTCGAGGAGATCGTTCACCTGCTGCAATAGGGATTGCGCGTTGCGCTTGATGGTCGTCAGGCGGAACTTCTCGCGCTCGCCGAGGGACGGCGCCTCCTTGAGCAGCTGGTCCACCGGGCCGAGGATCAAGGCCAGCGGGGTGCGCAGCTCGTGGCTCACGTTGGCGAAGAAGGTGGTCTTGAAGCCGTCGATCTCCTTGAGCTTCTCGAGGGCATTCTGCAGCTCGCCGTTCTTGCGCGTCAGCTCGGCGCTGATGGCGATCTTCTCGGAGATGTTGCGCCCCTCGGGCAGCAGGAAGGCCACGCCCCCCTCGTCGTCGAGGATGGGGGTGAGCGAAAAGTCGATCACGATGGTCTTGTGGCCCTGCAGCTCGCCGAACACCTCGAAGTCGCAGCGCACGAAGCGGCCGGCGCGCGCCTCGGCGATCATCTCGCGGACGCGGCCCTGCACCTCCTCGGACACCGCCCACCAGCGCGCCTGCCAGAAGGGCTTGCCGAGCACCTGCTCGAGGCACAGCCCGGCGCCGTCGAGGGCCGCCCGGTTGATCTCGAGCACCGTGCCCTCCACGTCCAGCAGCCCGAGGAACTGGTACATCGAGTCGAGGATGATGCGCGCCATCTTCTGCCGGCGCACGTCGGCGCCGTCGCCGTCATCCAGCACGATGCCCTTCACCGGGCCCGGGCGCGGCCTGATTGCTTCTTCCATCGTTGTGCTCGTGAAAGGCGGATGGCCCATGGTAGCGCTTCGCCCGCCGGCGGCGTGTCAGAAGAAGCGGTCGAAGTGGATCTGCTCGAAGGGCACCCGGTGGCCCACCATCAGCATCTCCTGCAGGGCCTGGGTCATGGGCGGCGGGCCGGCAAAATAGAACTCGAAGCCGGCCAGGCTGCCGGGCAGCGCGCGGGCGACGGCGTCATGCACGTAGCCGGTCTCGCCCTGCCACTCACCCTCGCCGCCGGGCAGCGACACCACGGGCCGATACACGATGCGCTCGCCGAAGCCCTCCAGCTCGGCCAGCAGCGCTTCACCGCAGACGTCCCGCGGCGTGCGGGCGCCGTAGAAGAAGTGCAGCCTGCGGTCCTTCAGCATGCCGGCCGCGGCAGCGCCGCGGGCGATCGACACCATCGGCGCGAGGCCCGAGCCGCCCGCCACGCAGACGATGTCCCGCGGGGCCTCAGTGCGCAGCCAGGCCACGCCGTAGGGGCCGTCGAGGCCGATCTCGTCGCCGACGGCGAGCCTGTCGAAGAGTGTGTGGGTGCCCTGGCCGTGGGGCACCCGGCGCACCTGGAAGTGCCACTCGCCGTCGTCGTTGGCGATGTTGGACATCGAATAGGCGCGGGAGCTGGCGAGCCCCGGCAGGTCGAGCATCGCGAACTGGCCGGGCAGGAAGCTGGCAAGCGCGGCGCCGCGGAAGCGGAACTCGCGCAGGTCGTGGGTGATGTCGGTGGTGCCGACGAGACGCGCCGTCTGGCGCTGGGGCACCACCTTCGGGGCGTACTCCGCGCCGGTGGCGGCCTTGATGCTGACCGGCCCTTTGGCGCGGCACTGGCAGGCCAGGTGGCGGCCGCGACGCCTGTCCTTGTCGGAGAGGCCGGGGGCGTCGGGCCACAGCGTGTCGACCTCGCCCTCCAGCAGCTCGAACTTGCAGCCGCCGCAGCCCCCCGAGTTGCACTCGTAGGACAGGCCGACCCCGGCCCGCAGGGCGGCGCGGAGGATGGTGTCGCCCTCCTGCTGCTCGAAGCGCGAGCCGTCTTTGTGGTTGTGGATGATGGGATTGCTCATGGGCGCTCGCCTCCAGGTCGGGCTCCGCCCGTCATCATCGGGCGGAGCGGGTTTGACGGGCCTTACAGGCCCAGGCTGCGGCGGAACGCGCGGGTGGCGGCCTTGGCGCTGGCGGCCGCGTCGGCGACGTCGGGCAGCGCGCTGCAGTAGGCGTCGATGGCCTTGTCGGCGAGTGGCTCCCACTTGGCGACCCAGCCCTGGATGAGCGCCAGGTTGCCCGGGGTCTCCACGGCCATCTTGACCATTGCGGCGAGCCAGCGGCGGTGGCGGGCGGCGTCGATCAGCTGGGCGTCGGTGAGGAGGCCCAGCAGCGTGTCGCCGTTGTGGCGGGCCGATTCGCCCAGCTTGCGCAGCACCGCCTCCTCGATGGCCGGCTTGGCGACGAGGTCGAGCACCACCAGCGCCTCGCCCCAGTCCCACACCGTGAGGGTTTTTTCCATCAGCTCGCGGAAGCCCTGCCACACCGGGTCGGTCTCCCAGTAGTTGCGCTCGTCGCAGCCGAAGCCCTTGTCGTCGAAGGCCAGCGACAGCTCACGGGTGCGGTAGGCGGTGTGACTGAGCCAGCGCAGGCTGTCGGCCATCTGGAAGTAGTGGCAGTTGGTGATGGTGCTGGCCGGCGACACCTGGCCGACGTAGGCCGAGGCCATCTGCACGGTGTGGAAGAGGTAGCGCGCCGGGGAGTACAGGCGGGCCAGCGAGCCGGCCCAGCGCGCGTCGAGGGCCTTGTCGTGCTCGCGCTCGTTGAACTGGTCGAACAGCCCGAAGACGTAGGTCTCCTGGCCGTCCTGCATCATGTTGTAGGTGCGGTAGACCACCTCGTCGGGGTCGCGGAAGGCGTTCCAGTCGGCGTGCTGGAGGGCGGTGCCGAAGGTGTTCTTCTTGTACCACTCGTTCATGAACATGCCGGGCGCCAGCTCGTAGGGCGAATCCGGGTCGCGGTCGTTGTAGTGCAGGTTGGCGCTGACGATCTCGTACTCGCTGGGCTTGCGGCGCCGGGCCACCAGGTGGCTCCAGGTCTTCTGGGGCTTCAGGACTTGAACTTCGGACATGGGTGTCTCCTCGATTTTTTTGTAATCAGGCAGGGCCGGCGTGGGGCCGGGTGCTCAGAGCTTCTTGGTGAAGTAGAAGCGCACGGCGTCGTCGAGGCTCTCGATCTGGCCGGCGAAGGAGCTGAGGTCCACCTCCAGGTCGTTCATCTTGAACGGGCGGCCGAGCTCTTCCTCGATCGTCTGGCGGCGCAGGATCATCTCCTGCTCGGTGTGGATGCGCACGTAGGCGCGCTTGTCGTCCACAAACACTTCCTTGCCGGGGTTGTCGACCTTGGCCGCCTCGATCACCGCCAGGGCGAGGTCGCCGGCGCGCATCACCGGGCCGACCATGTTGTTGTGATAGGCCTGGGCAGAACTTGCAACGCTCATCTCGTGCTCCTTGTGTGTTTGCGGGTGCTGGCGGTTCAGCTGTGGGCGAACAGGGCTTCGACGCCGGCGGTCAGCACGTAAACGTCGTCGCCATCCACCTTGACCGGATATTCGGCCAGGGCGCAGTCGTCGGGGTTGATGCCCTTGCCGTTCGAGGCGTCGAACTGCCACAGGTGGGCGCGGCAGATCAGCTTCTTGCCGTCGAACTTGCCCTCCGAGAGGGCGATGTCCTGGTGCGGGCAGATGCCCTGGAAGGCCTTGATCCCGCCGCCCTCCACGCCCACCAGCAGGATCTCGTGGCCATCGACGGTGAAGGGCTCCATCTCCCCTTCCCAGATGTCGCCGACGCTGCATACCTTGGTGAAACTCATGTCTGTCTCCTATTGCTTCTGGGCGCGGTCGGAGCCGCGCTTGCCATGCCTCGATGCGGCGCGGCACCTCCGGCCCGAACATCGACGTTTCCGGGCCCGACGATGTCGTTGCTTGGCCAAACATCGTTGTTGTCGACCCGGACAATCGAGTTGTCAGCGCCGACATCGTTGTTGCAAGGCACGACATCGACGTTGTCGGGCTGAACATCGTTGTTGTCGAGCCGAACAACTGAGTTGTCAGCACCGACATCGTTGTTGCGAGGCACGACATCAACGTTGTCGGGGCCAACATCGTTGTTGTCGGGCTCGACATCGATGTTGCCGGGCCCGACATCCTTGTTGCAGGGCTCCAGGCCTACGCTGCCTGCCAGATGATCTCGACCGTCTCGGTGGGCTTGAGGCCCGAGTCGGCGACCTTCATGCTGCGCGGCAAGAAGTCTGCCCCGCCCTGGCGGCGGACGCGCAGGATGTGGCCGGGGCGGGCCCGCACGCGGCGGCCGACCGAATGCACGGCGGCGGCGGCGGCCACCTCGTCCATGGTGTTGTCGGTGTCGACGGCCACAAGTTGCAGCACGAAGTCGCCTTCGAAGTTGGAAGTCAGGGGAAACAATGCCATCTTGGAATCTCCTCTTGTCGGGGGGCGGGCGCTGGCTCAGCCGGCCTTCTTGCTGGCGCGCAGGGCGCGGTAGACCTCGGCCCAGGCGTAGTTGTGGGCGTCGTCGCCCATCTCGCCGGGGGCGATGTTCATGTAGGCCAGGGCGCCTTCGAGGTTCATCGGCTGGATCATGCCGGCCAGGAAGCGGTCGACGATGCTCATGTGGCCAGCGTAGCGCTCGGGCTCCTGCTCGAAGACCCAGCGGTCGACCTCGGACCCAAAGTGGTAGAGGCGGCCCTTGTATTCGAGGGGGTAGTCCTTGACGTTCCAGCCCTTGCCCGGCGTACCGAGGATGGGCAGCTGGCACATGTTGCACACGTAGGGCAGCGTCTCGGGGTAGGTCATGGCCATGTTGCCGTCGACCACGTTGTCGATGATGACGTCCCAGCACTGGCCCCAGGTGTCGTTCCAGCCGGGGTATTTTTCTTCCAGCCAGTCGCGCTCGGCGGGGGTCACGCCGGCGGCGGGGTTCCACCACACGGTGGGGCGCCAGTAGTAGGAGCCCATGTGCATGCCGTGGTGGGTCTCGGAGAGATCCTTCAGGAAGATGTCCCAGTACCAGGGCAGCTCGAGGCCCATGTCGGTGAGGGAGCGCTCGAACTGGGCGACGATCCACTCCTCCATGAACTCCTTGAACGACTGCTTGCGGTGCTCGAGCGGCGTGTAGTAGTCCATGATCGGGCCGGTGAGCACCGAGAACAGCTTCCAGGCGCCCCACACGGCGATGTCGACACGCTTCTGGGCCTCGGCCTTCTGGCCGTTCTCGATGAGGATCTTCAGCGCCGGGCCGCCGATCTGGGCGTGGCGCGACTCATCGGTCTGGATGCTCGAGATGAGGTTGGCGAAGGTGTGGTCGCCAGCCTCGGCAGCGTCGGCGGCAAGGCCGAGGAACTGCATGTTGGTGAAGCCGGTCTCGAAGCTGAAGGTGAGCATGATGGAGACGCTGATGGCGTCCCGGGTCATCATGATGTCGTCGAAGAAGTGCCGGGCGGCAATCATCGCCCAGTCGTTGGTGTCGTAGGCCTTGAAGGCCCAGTCCATCTGGCGGTCTTTCGAGACGTGCTCGTGGGGGAAGTAGAGCTGCATCTGGCCATGGCGGATCTCGTCGAGGCAACCCAGGGTGGACATGTTGCGCATGCCCGGCGCCTTGGAGAAACGCATCATGCGGGCCTCGGCGCTGGCGGCGGCGTATTCGCCGCGGGCGATGGCGCCGTAGTGGGCTTTCATCACCGACTTCCAGCCCGGGTCGGCGTTCTCGAAGATGCGGCTGCGCTCGAGGGCAGCCTTCACCGAGTAGGCGCCGGCGTCCTTGTCGCGCTGCACCTTCACGTATTCGGGATAGGTCTGCTTGTA
>JAKLLM010000062.1 GCA_023150125.1 Zoogloea sp. | reverse complement strand
AATGCGACAGTCGCTTCAAGGCGTTCAGGAGACGTTGGAAATCAAGCGCTTTCATCGCAAGCCTCCAGACTCTGTTTTTGCTGTACATACAGACAGCTCATTGAGAGTCCGGTTCCACAGGCAACGGTGACATAGCCTTTGCAAAAGCCCGGTGGCCGTGCCGGCGTCACCGGGCCGCGGCCTGCTCAGCAGCGCATGCCGCGGGGGATGCCCCTCAGGGTGCCTCGCACAGGCAGTGCAGGTAGGTGTGGCCGGGGTCGTTCCACAGGGCCAGGCCCTCGAGCTCGCTGCGCACCCGGGCCAGGGCCTGCTCGGCGATCGAGGGCCGGCGCTGGGCGGCCTCGCTCTCGTCGTCGCTGCTCAGCAGGCGCACCAGCAGCTGGTCGCGGGGCGACAGGGGTTTTTCGATGTAGCTCACCTCGTAGTCCGCCACCGCAGCCCGCGCGGCGGCGGCCCTGACCACCGCGTCGAGCCCGCCGAGCTTGTCCACCAGGCCTTTCTCGAGGGCCTGGCTGCCCAGCCACACGCGGCCCTGGGCAACCGCGTCGACCGCCTCCGGGCTCATCTTGCGGGCGCCCGCGACGACACTCAGGAAGCGCTTGTAGCCATGCTCGATGCTCTGCTGGAGCAGGCTGGCGATCTGCGGGTCGAGGGGCCGGCGCGGGTCGATGCCGCCGGCCAGCGGCGTGGTGCCGACGCCGTCCACCGCCAGCCCGAGCTTGCCGAAGGGGCCCGACAGGTCGGGCAGCATCGCGAAGATGCCGATCGAGCCGGTGAGGGTGGTCGGGCTGGCCCACACCTCGTCGGCGGCCATGCTGATCCAGTAGCCGCCGGAGGCCGCCACCGCGCCCATCGAGACCAGCACCGGCTTGCCGGCGCGGCGGGTCAGGTCGAGCTCGCGGCGGATGACCTCGGAGGCGGTGGCGCTGCCCCCCGGGCTGTCGACGCGCAGCACCACGGCCTTGACGGCCTCGTCCTCGCGGGCCTGGCGGATCAGGGCGGCCACCGAATCGCCGCCCACGCTGCCCGGCGGCTGCTCGCCGTCGACGATCGCCCCCTGGGCGACGACCACGCCGATCTTGCTGGCGCGCTGGGGCGCCTCCTCGCGCAGACGGGCCACGTAGGTGGACATCTCGACATGCTTGAAACCGCGGGCGTCGTCGCTCTTGCCGAACAGGCCGACGAGGTGGGAACGCCACTCGTCGGCGCCCTTGAGGCCATCGACCAGGCCGGCCGAGCGCGCCATCGCGGCGGCGTCGCCCCCGGCGGCGGCCAGCTGGGCCGGCGCATCCGCCACGTAGCGGGCCAGGCCGGTGGCGGCCTTCGGGCGGGCGGCGGCGATGTCGGCCTGGTAGGCCTGCCACGCGGCGTCGAGGTAGAGCCGGGTCGCCTCGCGGTCTTCGGGCGACATGTCGCTGCGGGTGTAGGGCTCGACGAAGGACTTGTAGGTGCCGACCCGGAAGACCTGCATCTTCACGCCGGCCTGGTCGAACAGGCCCTTGAAATAGGTGGGGAAACGCCCGAAGCCGGTGAGCAGCACGTAGCCGTCGGGGTTGAGGAAGAGCTCGTCGGCGTGGGCCGCCAGGTGGTACTGGGCCTGGTCGAAATGGCGGCCCCAGGCATGCACCTTCTTGCCCGTCTGGCGGAACACGTCGATCGCCGCGGCGATCTCCTCGAGCTTGGCCAGCCCGGCGCCGGACAGGCCGTCGGTCTCGATCACCAGCGCCTTGATGCGGCTGTCGGCGGCCGCGCCGCGGATCGCGTCAACCACGTCGCGCAGCAGCACCTGGTGCGTCCCGTCGCCACCCTGCAGCAGGCTCATCGGCGACTTGACGCTGCGCTGCTCGACGAGCAAGCCCTTGGGCGCGATCAGCAGCGCGGAGTCCGGCGGCAGCGGCGCCGGGCGGCTCGCCAGCCAGCCGGCCACCAGGAAGGCCACCACCGCCAGGAAGATCAGGTTGAGACTGGCCTGGCGGATGCGGTCGAGGGCCCGCCAGATGCCCGACAGCGTTCTTCTGATGAAACCCGGCCCTGCTTTGCGCTCCATGCTGCTCTCCAAAATGCCTTCATCGTGCTGCGGCGGGCCGGCGCACCCGAGGTATCCGCCGGCTGCCAATCCGGTAGAATCCGGCCATGTCTGCCAATCCCACGCCCGACCAGCTCCGCAGCCTGCTGCGGGAGGTCAAGATCATTGCCGTCGTCGGCCTTTCGCCCCGCACCGAGCGCCCGAGCTACCGGGTGTCCCGGGCGATGCAGGGCTTCGGCTATCGTATCGTGCCGGTGCGCCCGGCGGTGACCGAAGTGCTCGGCGAGAAGGCCTACGCGCGCCTCTCGGACATCCCCTTTCCGGTGGATCTGGTGGATGTCTTCCGCAACGCCGACGAGGTCGGCCCCATTGTTGACGAATGCATCGCACTGGGCGTGAAGCGCCTGTGGCTGCAGGATGGTGTCGTGAACGAAGAGGCCGCCGAAAGAGCCCGCGCGGCGGGCATCACCGTGGTGATGGACCGCTGCGTGTGGCGTGACTACCTGGATTTTATCCCATGACCAAGCTCGCCTTTAGCAAGATGCACGGCCTCGGCAACGATTTCGTGATGATCGACGCCGTGCGCCAGGATATCCGCCTCACCAGCGACCAGGTGCGTTACCTGGCCGACCGCCATTTCGGCGTCGGCTGCGACCAGCTGCTGGTGGTCGAGCCCGCACAGACGCCGGGCGTCGACTTCCGCTACCGCATCTTCAACGCCGACGGCGGCGAGGTCGAGCAATGCGGCAACGGCGCCCGCTGCTTCGCCCGCTTCGTCTTCGAGCAGGGCCTCAGCGACAAGCGCGAGATCCGCGTCGAAACCAAAAAAGGCATCATCACCCCCCGCCTCGAGGACGACGGCATGGTCACCGTCGACATGGGCGTGCCGGTGCTGGCCCCCGCCGAGGTGCCCTTCATCAGCGACTCCGACGCCTGGGTGCAGCCCCTCGACGTGGCCGGCACACCGGTGGCGATCACCGCGGTGAGCATGGGCAACCCCCACGCCGTGCAGGTGGTGGCCGACGTCGACAGCGCCCCGGTGGCCGAGCAGGGCCCGCTGATCGAGCACCACCCGCGCTTCCCGGCGCGGGTCAATGCCGGCTTCCTGCAGGTGGTGGATGAACACAACGTGCGCCTGCGCGTCTTCGAACGTGGCGCCGGCGAAACCCTGGCCTGCGGCACCGGCGCCTGCGCGGCGGTGGTGGCCGGCATCCTGCGCGGCCTGGTGGCCTCGCCGGTGCGCGTGGCCACCCGTGGCGGCGAGCTGACGATCGCCTGGAACGGCATCGGCACCCCGGTGATGATGACCGGCCCGGCCGTCACCGTCTTCACCGGCGAGCTCACCCTGCCCTGAACCCCGCGCCCACCCGCAACAACCCGGCCATCGCCATGAATGCTTCCGACGTCATCCAGTTCCTGCAGGCCAACCCGGCTTTCTTCGACGACAACTCGACCCTGCTGACCGAACTCACGGTGCCCCACCCCCACACGGGCCAGGCCATCTCCCTCACCGAGCGGCAGCTGATCGCGATGCGCGAACGGATCGCCCAGCTTGAGAACAAGTTCGCCGAACTCCTCGAGTTCGGCGAGGAAAACGACGCCATCGGCGACAAGGTGCACCGCTTCTGCGTCTCGCTGCTGGAGGCCGAGGATTTCGAATCCATCCGCCACGCCATCTACACCCACCTCCAGGAAGACTTCGCGGTGCCCCACGTGGCCTTCCGCGTCTGGAACAGCGTGCTGTCGCGCAGCGGACCGGAGTTTTTGCCGGTGGGCGAGGAAGTCCGCTACTTCACCGGTGACATGGTCCACCCCTACTGCGGCGCCCCTGCCGTGCACGAGGCCAACGCCTGGTTCGGCCCCGCCGCCCGGCTGATCCGCTCGGTCGCCCTGGTGCCGCTGCGGCGTGACAACAAGACCTTCGGCCTGCTGGCCCTGGGCAGCGAAGACCCGGAGCGCTTCTACCCCGAGATGGGCACGCTCTACGTCAGCCGGATCGGCGAGATGGTCTCCGCCTCCCTCGTCCGCCAGCTCGGCTGAGGGCTTGGCGCGCGCAGGCGCAGGCCGCTCCCGCGGGCGACCGTCGGATCGGCTCCAGGCGCCGCCCTGCCCCCCGATGGGGCACAACACAGCCTGAGGCCTCCGCCGGCCTCTCGCGACGGCTCCGGTCACCGGCCCCGCCCGCTGCACTAGGCGAACCCGGGGCGGTCTTCCGGCTGCCCCCACCTCCCACTACCCACCTCCCACTACCCACTCCCACTTCCGATCATGGCCGACCTGATTCTCAAACCTGGTAAAGAGCGCTCCGTCATCCGCCGTCACCCCTGGATCTTCGCCGGCTCGGTCGAGCGGCTCGAAGGGCGGGCGCGGCCGGGCGACACCGTGCTGGTGAAGGACGCCGACGGGCGGGCGCTGGCGCGGGCGGCGTGGTCGCCCGAATCGCAGATCCGCGCGCGGGTGTGGAGCTTCGACTGCGACCAGTCCATCGACCACGCCTTCATCAAGCGCGCGGTGGCCGCCTCGGTGGCGCGCCGGGCAGCCCACCCGTGGCTGGCCAAGCAGGACGGCGTGCGCCTGATCCACGGCGAATCCGACGGCCTGCCCGGCGTCATCGCCGACCGCTTCGGCCCGGTGGTGGTGGTCCAGCTGACCAGCGCCGGTGCCGACAAATGGCGCGACGCCATCGTCGCCGGGCTGATCCAGGCCACCGGCTGCAGCGCGGTGTACGAACGCTCGGATTCCGACGTGCGCCGCCTCGAAGGCCTCGGCCCCCAGAGCGGCATCGTGTACGGCGAGCTGCCCGAGCGGCTGACCATCGTCGAGAACGGCGTCGAAATGGAAGTCGACGTGGTCGGCGGCCACAAGACCGGCTTCTACCTCGACCAGCGCGACAACCGCCTCCTCACCGGCCAGCTCGCCGCCGGGCGCGACGTGCTCAACTGCTTCTGCTACACCGGCGGCTTCTCGCTGCAGGCCCTCGCCGGCGGCGCCAAGAGCGTGGTGTCGATCGACTCGTCCGGCCCGGCGCTGGCCACCGCCGCCCGCAACGTGGCGCTCAACCCCCAGCTCGACGCCAGCCGCGCCGAGTGGCGCGAGGACGACGTCTTCCAGGCCCTGCGCACCCTCAAGGCCGAGGGCCGCAAGTTCGACCTGATCATCCTCGACCCGCCCAAGTTCGCCCCCTCGGCGGCCCACGCCGACCGGGCCGCCCGCGCCTACAAGGACATCAACCTGCTGGGCTTCCGCCTGCTCAACCCGGGCGGCATCTTGATGACCTATTCATGCTCGGGCGGCATCGGGCTGGAGCTGTTCCAGAAGATCGTCGCCGGCGCCGCGGCCGACGTGGGCGTCGAGGCACGCATTTTGCACCGCCTCTCCGCCGCCCCCGATCATCCCATTGGTCTGGCCGTCCCGGAGGGCGAGTATTTGAAGGGGCTGGCCTGCCAAGTGTGACAAAGTCCCGGGGGCGGGTGCTTTTGTCCTAACACATGCCAAAGAGCTGTGTATGCTCCATATGAATGGTTAATTAATGTTACCAAATAGTCGATTTGGGCATTCAGACGGAGACTTACATGAACAACTATCTGCCCCCCAGCATGGCCATGCCGAGCCTCGCCAGCCAGGCTGCCCGCACCACCGAGATCGAGGCGCCCGGCGAGAGCCGCGTCGCCGCGCTGCTCCTCGCGCGCTACAACCTGCGCTACCTCGTGCGCCTGTATTCGGCCTTCGACGGTGACCTGCTGCTGCCCATCGTGCTGGGCGAAGTCGGCCTCTACAACGTCGGTGGCTTCGGCTTCGACGAGAACGCCCTGGCGGCACTGCGCTGCTACGGCGACGCCTTCGACCGGCTGCCGCTGCGCCCCTGCAACGCGTTCTCGATCAGCTCATCCACCGGCATCCCCCGCGAGACGGTGCGTCGCAAGGTGAGCCACCTGATCCAGAACGGCTGGATCACCCGCGACGCCAAGGGCGGCCTCACCATCACCGCCAAGGCCGCCGCCCTGTGCCTGCAGCCCTTCGACGACGAGAACCTGCCCGATTTCATCGCCACCGCCGACCGGGTGCGCACGGTGATGATGCGCGCCGCGGCCTGATCCTGCACGGCGGCGATGCCCGCTCCGGGCACACGCTCAGGCGCGGCGGATCTGCGGGTGCTTGGCGATGTTCTTGGCGAGCAGTTTCCAGGCCACCCCGAACACGTCGTCGCCCCGGGCAACGGCCTTGCGCGGCAGGGCCAACAGGTCATCGGACGGCGTCGCGGCAGCCCGCACGCAGGTGGTGCCGGTGACGTAGCCGGCTTCGGCGGCGGCTTCGACGGCGCGGAGGTCGTGGCTGCCGTAGGGGTAGCAGAAGTGGTCCACCCGTGCGCCGAGCATGTCCTCGAGGGCCTGCTTGCTGCCGGTGAGTTCGGCGCGGATGCGCGCATCGTCGGCCTGGGCAAGGCGCGGGTGGCTGACCGAATGGGAGCCGATCGTGAAGCCCATGGCCTGGATCTCGCGCAGCTGGGCGGCGTTCATCAGTGGCGCCGGCTCGGGGCCGACGCCGGCATCCCAGCTCGAGGTGGCACCGACCAGCCCGCTCACCGCATACACCGTCGCCGGGTAGCCGTGGGCCTTGAGCACGGGCGCGGCGCTGTCGAGGAAATCGACGTAGGCGTCGTCAAAGGTGAGCACCAGCGGGCGCGCCGGCAACGGCTTGTCGCCCCGCAGCCCAGCCGCCGCGTCGTCGAGGCTGATGACCGTGTAGCCGAGCAGGCGGAACATCGTCATCTGGGCCTTGAAGCGCGGCAGGTGGCAGTACAGCGCCCCGTGCGCCTTGACCCGCCCCGGGAACTGCCCGACCCGGTGGTACATGAGGATGTGCACGCGCGTCATCGCTGGCCTCCGCAGGCTTCCTGGTAAACCGCCACGGTCTGGTCGAACATCGCGTCCTCGAGGAAACCCGCCTCGAAACGCTGCCGGGCCCGCGCCCCGCAGCGGGCGCGCAGGCCCGCATCGGCGAGCAGCGGTGCGAGCGCGGCGGCCAGCGCCGGCGGGTCGTCGGGCGCCACCAGAAAACCGCTGGCGCCCTCCTCCACCACCTCGCCAATGCCGCCGACGCGGGTAGCGACAATCGGCAGCCCGCAGGCCGAGGCTTCGAGCAGGGTGAGCGACAGGGCCTCGCGGCGCGACGGAGCGAGCAGCACGTCGGAGGCGGCCATCAAGGCCGGCACATCTTCGCGCAGGCCCAGGAAGCGCACCCGCCCGGCAATCCCGAGCTCCTGCGCCAGCGCCTGCATCTGCGGGCCGAGATCGCCGTGGTGGTCGCCGGCGACGAGCAGGGTCCAGGGGGTGTCGATCAGGCGGGCCAGCGCCTGCAGCGCCGTGTCGTGGCCCTTGGCCGGGACGATGCGCGCGGCCATCAGCAGGGCCGGTTCGTCGGCCTTGAGGCCGAGGCTGCGCCGGGTGGCCTCCCGCGTGCCGGCGGGCAGGCGCGCGGCGATGTCGGCGATGCCGTGGTGGACCATGCGGATGCGCGAGCGCTCGTAGCCCTCCCGCCCCAGAAAATCCGCCACCGCCTGGGACACCGCGATGATCCGATCGGCGCGGCCGAAGTGCTTGCCGGCGTTGTCGGAATGGGCGGTGGCCACATTCGGAAGCCCGGCCAGTTTGGCGGCCAGCCCGGCGTACCAGGCACCACGGGTGAGATGGCCGTGGATCAGGTCGGCCCCGACCCGGCGCGCGTAGAGCGCCAGACGGACGACGGAGGGCAGGTCGTAGAGCCCGCTGAGGGGCAGGTCGATGCCGTCGAAGCCCTCGGCCCGCAGCTGCTGGCCGAGCCAGCCCTTCATCGGGCCGGCGTAGAGCGCCTCGTGGCCGCGGGCGCGGAGGCCCTTCATCAGTTGCAGCGCGTGGCGCTCGGCGCCGCCGCTCTTGAGGCTGCGCAGCACGGTGACGACCTTCATCGCCCGAGCACCTGGCGATAGATCCGAAGGTTGCCGTCCACCATCGCGTCGATCGAGAATTCGGCGAGGATGCGCGCCCGGCCGGCGGCACCGAAGCGCGCCCGCAAGGCCGCGTCACCGGCCAGCCGGTCGATGGCGGCCGCCAGCGCGGTGACGTCGCCGGGCGGGCACAGGATGCCGGTGACACCGTCCTGCACCGCCTCGGGCAGGCCGCCGGCGCGGCTGGTGACGATGGGCACCGCCGCGGCCGAGGCCTGCAGCAGCGACACGCCGAGGCCCTCCATGTCGGCCGGGTGGATCAGCATGTCGAGCCCGCCGAGCCAGCGCGGCAGATCGTGGCGGAAGCCGGTGAAGCGCACCGCGCCAGCCAGGCCCGCGGCCTCGACCTCGGCCCGCAGCTCGGCCTCGAGCGGCCCCTGGCCGAAGATCAGCACCTTGAGCGCCGGATGGCGGGCGAGCAGCGCCGGCAGCGCGGCGAGCAGGTAGCGGTGGCCCTTGCGCGGGATCAGCTGGGCCACCACGCCGGCCACCAGGGCGTCGGGCGGTAGCCCGAACTCGGCGCAGAAGGCGGCACGGTCGACGGGCACGAGGTAGGGCGTCGCATCCACCGCGCTCCTCACGCAGCTCACCTTGCCGGGCGCCAGGCCTTCCGACAGCAGCACCTGGCGGATGCCCTCGGAGATGGTGATCACGTGGTCGTAGAGCCGGTACTTGATGGCCACCGCGAGGCGCGACTCGGGGTTGTCCACCCGCCGCGACAGCACGCAGGGCACGCCGGCCAGCCGCGCGGCGAGGCCGCCCCAGGTGTCGGCGCCGCGGCGGCTGTGGAGGTGCACGAGGTCGGGCTTTTCGGCGCGGATCAGGCTGGCCAGCCGCGACACCATGCCGAGGTCGCCGTCGCCGCCCATCTTCATCGCCACCACCCGGGTGCCGGCCGGCTGCTGGCGCGCCATCTCGCTGCCCGCCGGGCAGGCCAGCAGGTTGGTGACACCGCGGGCCGCCAGGCCCTCGACGATGTAGAGCACCTGGCGGGCACCGCCGTAAAGGTGCTTGCCCGCTTCGACGTGGAGGATCTTCATGCGTGCTCCCCCGCCGCCAGCATGGCCCGGGCCCGCTCGAGGACCATTGCCGGCGTGATGTCGCGCAGGCAGGTGAACTTGCCGCCGCAGGTGGGCCGGCGCCGGCAGGGCGAACATTCGAGGCCCAGCCAGATCACGCTGCCGGTGGGCCGGCCGGTGTCCTGATACGGGCAGGTGGAGCCGAAGATCGCCACCGTCGGCCGCGCCAGCGCGGTGCCCATGTGGGTGAGGCCGGTATCGACGCCGATGAGCAGCGCCGAATGGGCGATCGCCGCGACGGCCTCGGGCAGCCGGGTCTGGCCGGCCAGGTTGACGATGCGCGGGTCGGCCGCGGCGATGCGGGCCGCCGCCTCGGCATCGGCCGGACCGCCGAGGATCACCGGCACCAGCCCGGTGGCGTCGACGAGCTGCGGGGCGAGGGCCTGCCAGGCGTCCTCGAACCAGTGCTTCTGGGGCCGCGTCGTGAAGGGCGCCAGCACCGCGTAGCCGCCGGGCGCCAAGCCGTGGGCGGCGAGCTTGCCGAGCACGCTGGCCTCGGCCGGCGGCGCGACCTTGAGGGTGGGCAGAAAATCGCCGGCGTCGAAGCCGAGCTGCTCGGCGAGGTATTTGTATTCCGAGCCGATGCGCGCCTTCTCGCCGCCGCGGGGGATCACCTCGCTCATCAGCAGCTGGCTGCCCTCCTTCGAGCCCAGCCCGACCCGCCGCCGCGCGCCGGACAGCCAGGTGAGGAAGCCGCTCTTCAGCAGGCCCTGCAGGTCGAGGGCGACGTCGAAGCGGCGGGCGTGGAGCTCGCGCCGAAGCGCGCGCACGCGGCCCAGCAGCTCGAGCCGCCGGCCGGACTTCCACAGCTTCACCCACTCGGCCTTGGGCCAGGTGATGACCTCGTCGATGTCCGGGTCGGCCTGCAGCAGCTCGTGGATGCCCGGCTCCACCAGCCAGGCAATGTGGGCATCCGGGTGGGCCCGGCGGATCGCCCCCGGCAGCGCCGAAGCGAACACCACGTCGCCGATGGCGGAAGTGCGGACGATGAGGATGCGGGTCATCGGCCACCCCCGCCAGGCCCGACGGGCGCGCCGAGTTCGGCGAGGCGGGCCAGCACCGCGGCGACGCTGATCGACGCCATCCCGTCACCGACCAGCGCATGCAGCAGCGGATCGGCCGCCATCGGCGGGGTCACGCCGAACAGGCCGAGGGCCGGCACCTCGTTGGCCACCGCCATGTTGAGCACGCCGGTGTCGTTGCCCACGCAGTAGCGGCACTGGCGCAGCAGCGCCGCCGAGCGCTGCACCGACGTCTGGGCGGACACGAAGACCCGCCCGCGCAGCGCCTCGGGGACCGCCGCCACGATGGCCTCGGCGGCCGGCTTCTCGGCCGGGCCGCCCAGCAGCACGACGCTCCCGCCCTGCTGCGCGAGGGCTGCGGCGAGGGCGGCGAAGTTGTCGACACCCCAGTTCTTGCGCGCCTCGGACGTCCCGATCGAGAACGCGTAACGCGGCGCCGGCCAGGCCGCCAGATCGCGCTCGGCGTCGGCCAGCGCCGCGGGCAGCACCGCCATCCGCGGGCTCACTGGCCCCGCCACGAAGCCCTGCGCGACGCTCAGCGCGGTGGCCTCCGGAAACACCCAGTTGCCCGGCCCGGCATGGGGGCGGATGTAGGGCGGCGTGTTGAGGAACAGGCGCTCGGCCCACGAGAAGCCGAACCCCACCCGCTGGCGGATGCCCGCCGCCAGCGCCAGCGCCCCGTAGCGGGCCCGGCTGGAGAAGATCACGATGCGCTCGAAGCGCCGCCGGCGCAGCTCGCGCACGAAGCCGATCTGCGCCCCCAGGCTGTCGTGGCGGCCCACGCGGCCCTCGCTCTTGCGCGGCTTGCGGTCGTATTCGATGACCTCCTCCACACAGGCCTCGGCGGCCAGCACCTCGGCCGCCCGGCACGAGGGGCGGGCAATCACGCTGACCCGCCCATCGGCGCTGGTGGCCGCAATCGCCCTCAGGTAGGGGATGTGCCAGATCAGGTCACCGATACCGCTGCGGTGGTGGACGACGACAGTACGGGGAAGCGAGGACATGGGGCGGAAACGAGCGGCAACCGTTCGGGCGACAAGCGCAGAGGGCGCTATTTTGCCGGATTCGACCTGGAAACGGCAGTTGAACCGGCAGCGCGTGCGGCCAGCCCCCGGGAAGCCCTCTCCGGCTGCTGCACTGCGGCGGGCGTGCGAAACACCGGCGCTTTGCGTTAACCTGCCGGACGCGTCTCCAACTCCAGCCCATCCAGCAGAACATGCTCGCCCTGCCCGACGTCAGCCTCCTGTGCCTCGACACCCGCCACCCGGACCTCGCCCTCAAGGCCATGCAGCGCTGCCTCGACCGCGCCAGCTTCGGCGAGGCGGTGCTGCTCACCCGCGACGGCTACCGCAGCCCCGACCCGCGCATCACGGCCCGGGCGGTGCCCACACTGCGCAACGTGGCGGAATACTCCCACTTCATGGTCAAGTCCCTCGGCCCGTATTTCTCGGGCAGCCATGTGCTGATCATGCAGTGGGACAGCTTCATCGTCGATCCGCAGGCCTGGGACGCGGCTTTCCTCGACTACGACTACATCGGCGCACCCTGGCCCCACCGCAGCCAGCCGGTGGGCAACGGCGGCTTCTCGCTGCGCTCGCGCCGGCTCATCGACGCGCTGCAGGACGCCGACATCCGCGAGACCCAGCCCGAAGACCACGTGATCTGCCTCGACTACCACGACCTGCTGGTGGCGCGGCACGGCATCCGCTTCGCGCCCGTGGATGTGGCCAGCCGCTTCGCCTTCGAGCTCACCCCGCCCAAGGGCCCGACCTTCGGCTTCCACGGCTTCTTCAACTTCCACCTGGCGATGCCGGACGCCGAACTGCAGGCCTGGCTGGCCGGGGCCGAACGCAGCGTGCTGCTGTCGATGCCGGGACGGCGGCTGCTGAAGAACCTTATCGGCGCCGGGCGCCACGAATCGGCCCGGCTGATCCTCGACGTGCGCGCCGGCGGCAGCCTCAAGCAGCGCCTCGACGCCTTCAAGCTGCGCTGCCGGCTGGCCCTGCGCCGCCTGCGCTGACAGCCCTCAGCCCCGCGCCGGCGTAGCCGGCTGCGCCCCGGCGGCACACACCGCCAGCAGCACCGTGAACGCCACGGTGCCGAGGGACGACGCGAACATCGAACCGACGCTGGCAAAGACGAACTCCCCCGCCAGCCCCATCAGGCCCCAGCACGCGAAGAGCTGCCGCGGCCCGTCCGCCCTGCGCCGCACGGCCCTGAAATAACGCAGCATGCCAACCCAGAAGCCCAGCATCGCCAGTGTGCCGACCAGGCCGGTGGTGGTGAGGTGGTCGATCAGCAGGTTGTGCAGGCCACTGAAATTGCGCAGCACCGCCGGCAAGGCCCCGGCCGCCACCGCCGCGTCGACGGTGGCGCGGAAGTTGGCCACGCCGATGCCCAGCAGCGGGTGGGCCAGAAACTGCTGCCAGCCCCATTCCCAGCTGAGCAGGCGCAGGCCCATCGACGTCTCGCGGGCCGCCGCCGCAGTGGGGTCGGCCAGATAGGCCTGGACCTCGCTCGCCCCCAGCAGCAGCCGGTCGCGCACGGGGGCCACCGCCAGCAGCCCCGCCGCCAGCAGCGCCAGCACCGCCACCACCGCCAGCCGGCGCCCGCGGGCAGGCCGGGCGCCGGGCATCGCGACCGCCACCACCGC